>MVJJ01000193.1 GCA_003266145.1 Methanosphaera sp. SHI613 | reverse complement strand
AAATTAACCAAAAAAGGCAAATACAATGCTAAAATCAAGTTTGCAGGTAACAAATACTACAAAGCAGGTAGCAAAAAAGTAAAAATAACAGCTAAATAGAGAAAAGATAATTTCTTTTTCTCTATTATTTTTTTATTTTTTTCACTATGATTCTAAAGGAATTTATTTATTGTTTCATCATTTATCTGGAGTAATTTTAACAATAAATAAATTTCTTTGATTAGTTATGAAATTTTATTAAAAATAATATTAGATTAAATGTATTTTTTGAGGAGATGAGTTATGAAGAGAGATAATGCAATTGTCATGTTATTACCCTTAATCATCATATTATTTATTTCCATGTCATCAGTCTCTGCAATTGAGAATATTGGGGATATGCAATCGGTTAATGGTGACTTAATCATTGGTGATGACTTGGATGATTTAAGCGATAATTTACGATTAGAGAATAATGATATTTTAAATGAAGATGAAAGACCAACTGATATTTATGTGAATAACAGTCGAGAGATTGATGGTGACGGCCTTAGTTTTGAAAATGCATCCAAGCACTTTAACTTTAATAAAGTAGCTGTTAATGGTACTCTTCATTTGTCCGAAGGGGTCTATGGAGGTGTTCCTTATCAAGATTACAATACTCATTATAGGATTGTGGGTCAAAACGGCACAATAATCACATCCTGCTCTATAGAAAGATGGGGAACTTATATGAATTTCAATCAGTCATTGACTTTTATAAATGTGCGCTTTGAAGTTCCTTCAAAATATCAAATTCAACATGTTTACGGCACTGATGAAACTGGATTTTACCAAAATAATACTTTTTATGGCATTTCTATGGATGGTTATGACCTTAATTTCATTAATTGCACATTTATCAATACTTCATTCGTTTCAGGTCAGCATCAGCATATAGAGCCTTTTAGAGACGGCGTGACTGATGTTTGCACCGCAACTTTTGAAAACTGCAAATTCCTGAATTACACTTATGACACAACTGTCAAGTCATATGAAATCACTACTTCATGGGGAGAGGTTGTTTCTAATAAGGATTTTGAAACCACTTCAATGCTCACTAACTTCGAATCCTCGAAATACATTTTTAACAATTGTGTTTTCGACAACATCACATGTGATGCCATTGTGGACTCCTATGGGGGTAGCATAGACAATTGGGGTCGTTTTGACGGAGTTTATATCTATAATTCCAATTTCACCAATTGCAATGTTAACGGCATAGTCAAGGCTCGTCAAGCAAGCTCATGTGAAATTATTAATTGCACATATGATTTTCCAGTCAGCATGGACATTCCTTTGACAGGTCCTTTTTACATTAACCGCACTGCCGATACTCCTGATATCAAAACCAATTTAAGCGTTGTTGCCAATGCAAACAGTTTGCTTATCACTTTAACTGATGAATCAGGCAATCCCTTGAAGGATTATGAAGTGGAGATTGTTATCAATGGCAAGGTGTCATATGACTATACTGATAAGGATGGAAAAATCATCATAAATGATCTTTTAGGAAATTATAGCTTTGAAATCTCATATCCTGGTGATGAGTATGAAGGTTACGCTCCATCCAAGGTATTTGGAAATTTCACTTTTGAAAAGGCTAAATTAGGCACTGCATTGACTGCTCCTAAGGTAAGCGCCACATATAATGTTGCCAAGAATCTTGTTGTCACCTTAAAGGATATAAATGGCAATGTTTTAACAAACAAAATGGTAACTGTTAAAGTTGGCACCATCAGCAAAACCTTAAAGACCAATGCTAAAGGTCAGGTAAGTGTTGCTGTAAATACTTTAGTTCCTAAAACCTATACTGCAAGCATCAAGTTCGCTGGAGACAGCGCTTATAAGGCATCCAGTATGACTGCTATAGTCCTTGTGGCTAAGGCTAAACCTAAACTTGCTGCAGCTAAAAAGACTTTCAAGGTCAAGGCAAAAACCAAAAAGGTGACTGCAACTATTAAGAACAACAAAGGCGAAGTCTTGAAAAGCACCAAACTTACCTTGAAAGTCGGTAAGAGAACTTACACTGCAAAGACCAATAAGAAAGGTGTTGCAACTTTTAAGGTTAAATTGACCAAGAAAGGAACCTACACCGGAACTGTCAAGTTTGCAGGAAGCAAATACTTCAAAGCATTAAGCAAAAAGGTGAAAATTGTAGTTAAAAAATAGAAAATTTAAATGATAAGGGATTTTTTAAAACTATTGATTTTGATAGTTTTAATCCCATTTATTTTATTTATTCATTACATAAGGGGGATTTTTGTGGTGAATAAATAAAATAGATGGACTCTGATCTGTTTATTTTATATATAAATTTTTATATTTTGGAAGTTGGATTTTATGAAATTTAAATATCAATTACTGATGTTTATTTCAATACTGGCTATTGTTTTAGGCATGGGTCCTGTTTCTGCAGAGTATACGGTTTATGATTCTGCTTTAAATGATGCGGGTATTGATGATTCGTCCATCAGCACAGTCATGATGGATGACTCTGCCGTAGATTCTTCTTATGAATCTGTGGAAGAGTGTTCTGTTTCAGTTAGCGAATCCTCTTCTTCTGATAAAGATGTAATCATTGAAAATAATAAGTTATTATCTGATGAATCTTATCCTGGTGATAGTGCTTCCAGTTTAAAGGTTTCCAAAAAGAATGTCTTAAGTGGGGGTTCTGATGCTGATTTGACTTATCATGTCTGCAGTGACAACTATACCCATTACTTCAATAGCAAGGGCGTTTTGAGGGATGAGTTTACAGGTTCCATTCTAGTCTTTGATGGCCTTTTTGAAAACAAGGGGGTATTAACTATAAATAAGGAAAATACTCGTGTGCTGTCTAACGGCTCTCAGCTTATAAACACTGTTTTCAAACTGAATGCCAGCGGTGTTGTTTTAGCTAACTTTAACTTCACTCTTGATAAGGCTTTCTCTGCCAATAATTATGCGGGCATTTATGTAGGATGGGATAATATCACGGTATTTAACAACACAGTTAATTATTTCTGTCCTATGAGTACTTGTTATGGGATTTATGCCAATGACAATCAGGGACTGAATCTGATTAACAATACTGTGAATTTCAACGGCCAGGGCAACAACAGTGACTATTATTATTATGCAGTCTATTTGAATTACTGTTATGATGCTTTTGTCAGTGGAAATGACATCAATGCGGTTCTGCCTTTGTGCACTGTCCTTTGGGGAAACGGTATTGATGGCGGCGCAAGAATGGATAAGGTTGCTGCTTTTGTCGCTGAAGGCTGCGACAATCTGCAGCTTCTGAACAATAACATATATTCCACTATTAACGGCGCCAGCGGCAGGGCTCCAACATTGTCCTCAGTTTTCATTTATGCCTGTGACAATTCCACTATTGATGGCAACAATATAACAGTTGAGGATTTTTACACTCGAAAGGGCACTGCCAATTTCCTGTATGCCTTGGATATGTACAAGCTGAATAATGTTCGTGTTTTGAACAATTATATTGATGTCTTTACTTATGGAGGAAAGAATCCATATGGTACTGCATATCCAATTCAGATTTCAGGACCTGCATATAATATTATGGTGGCCTATAACTATCTTCATAGTGTTAGCAATGGTCCGAATATCGGAATTTATTCCCAGAATTTTTATGGCGCAACTCAGATTGATATTGTAAGCAATTACATTAACATTACAGGCAATGCCAGCACTCATCAGTGGGCTTTGGTTGCCGGTATCGAGGTACAGGATTCCGATGACCGCATACTTAACAACACCATTATTGTTGATACTGTTGGCGGATATAAGGCAGGCGATCATGTTTATGGAATTAGCTATGCTCAGAATACTGGTGGAAATCATAAGTATGAGATCAAGTATAATAATGTCACTGTTCCGGGAGCAATTGCAATCAGCTTGAATCATGGCTTGCAGGATTCAACCACCAGCGATACAAATGTCATGTACAATATATTGAATACTGCTGTCGGTGAAGGTGGAGACCATGCAGTGGCTATTGGTGGCCGTGGTACGAATAATGTAATCAGGTATAATACCAATGGTTCCAATCCGGTTCGCCATATGTCAGATCGTGATTTGCCTGATTGGTATTTGAATTCTCCAAATCATAGAGGTAGTGGTTTCAGTCTGTTTTGGATAAGCTCTGATAGCGGATCCAATTCCCATGCTTATGTTGGCAATGGCTCTGGTGGTTATGGCAGTTCTTTAAGTGGCAATGGAAAGGGCAATGGATTTATTTTTGATTCTGATAGTAGTGGTAACAATAGTCGTTTTTCCAGGTCTAATTCCACTCGCGGTGATTTGAATTCCACTCGTTATGCTGTTGGTGATTCTGGTTTGAGTCTTGCTGCTGCGAGTTCAAGCGCTGGTTCCGGTGATGGTTCCAGTGTTGTGGATAGCGTTGAGAAGAATGCTTATGAAATTGATGAGAGGGAGAATCTTGCCAGCAAGTCTTCTGATTCTCTTCAACTGGCACTTATCTGCATTGCTGCATTGTTCTTATTGGTTATAGGTTATAAGCGTGAGAAGGATAAAGAGGAAGAAGAATAGAACATGAAAATAATTTTTATTTTTAGGAGAGCATGTTTTTAATATTCTTTTAAAAATCAATGATTTTTTAAAAGTTTAGTATTTCATGTTTTCCAATTTTTTTATTTTTAAAAGGACGGGCTTATTAATTTTAAAATTAAAAATGTTTTTTTGCTCTTTTTGATTTTAAAATTAATAAGTATTCTATTTTTATTTTAATGTGCTTTCAATTATTTTTTTCATAATAAAGAAAATATTTTTGGAGGTATGTGTATTATGTTGTCTTCATTTTCAGTAGAGTTTGTTTTATTGGATAGGATTATTCCATATTCCGCATTTAGTTTGTTCATTGCTTTTTTGATTTGCTTGTATCTTTTCTGCCCATTTCCACTTCAATCGGTATGGGAGCTTCGAAATTTTTAATCATTTATATGTGTTCTAAAAATAGAACGATTATATATAAAGAGGTGTTCAAGATTTAGAACGCTTTTATTATTTTAAGATATGTTCATTGGCGATTTTAAACAGTTTGAATTTTTCATTTTTTTCATGGTGGAAGAGTAATTCACATGACTGTTTATAGTGTGGTGATGGGGTATATTTTATTTTAATTAGTTAAAACTCAAAAATTCTATTTTATATTGTTTTTTTACATTCCTGATTGAATTCATATTAGTCTCTGAATTCATTTTCCTTTAACAGTTTCACTCCTTCCCTCAATGCATCAAGTCCGCCATATAAAAGCTCTTTTGGACATGCCACATTCATTCTCAT
>MVJJ01000072.1 GCA_003266145.1 Methanosphaera sp. SHI613 | reverse complement strand
TATTTAATCTTAATATATTGTTAATTATTCCTGTTACTACATTTCTATCACGGATTCTTATTGTAAATATGTTCTAAGTATAAACGTTGGATTTTGCAGCAAAATTTATAAATCTTCAATGATGTGCGTAATTTAATTGAACTGGTTCATCCTTTTTTTTATTTAAAGAATTTTATATTACTATGAACTAGTTTTTTTCAATAAACTAGTCTATATTATTTTTTATTCTACTATTGGTATACTTGCATGAACTAGTTTTTTAATATAAACCAGTATTTATATATTTCATTTTACAAATATTGTACTATAAATAAATGGAGATTCAAATCATGTTGCCCATATCAGTACCTCAAAATATAGATAAATACTTTTATAACCGTGTAAATGATATTAAAAAGATTAATCTTCAGATAAACAGCATCTATGAGGATTTACCTAATCAATTGTTAATAACGGGAAATAGAGGAGTAGGAAAAACATTTCTATTAAAGAAGATATTACAAGATAGTGATGAAAACACATTGACAGTATTTGTGGATATATCCAAAATATATTCAACAAATAAAAGTGTTAAGGAAGAGGAGGTCTTAAAAGAATTACTGTCCGGGATTAAAGATGCACTTCAAGAAAAACACTCAATATTTAAGAATTTTGAAGATAATATTATGTCAATTGTAAAAGATGTTACTTTGCATGATTATGATTTAACTGATGCTGCAAGTATATTTGACATACCTATTCCTAAAATCAAAGACAATTATAAAAGTTTAAGTAAGTTTGTAATGGAGTTACCTCAGAAAATAGTGGATTCAAATGATGAAATAAAGGGGTTTATTATAGTATTCGATGAATTTCAATTCTTAAAATATGTGGAAAATACAGAAGCATTCTTTTGGCTTTTCAGAAGTTTTATACAGGAACAATCAAATGTATGTTATATATTTACAGGTTCAGTCAGTAGAACAGCCGATATTATAGAAACAATCAATGGTCAAACAGGTGCTTTTGGAGGTCGTATGATTCAAATAAACATAGAAGCTTTTTCTAAAGAAGAGACTAAAAAGTATTTGGAGCAAAAGGTTAGTGATTTAAGATTTACTTCTGATGGATTTGATAGATTTTATTCATGTACAATGGGAATTCCCGCATACATCAATACATTTTGCAATGTGCTGGATACAAATAAGGTATATGATGAAAAAATGATTAAAGAAAGTTTTTTAATGCAAATGGATCAAATTGTAATTCTTTGGTTGTACATATGGGGTAATCTTAATGATTATGAGAAAAAAATTATCAAATCTTTGACTGATAACAATGACCTATCATGGAATGATCTAATTGAAAAGACTGGTTTTTCCAAAGCAACACTTACCAAGTACATAGAATCATTAAATGACAAGGCAATTTTAACTTATAATGATAGAAGATACTCCTTAAATGATCAAATGTTAAAGACATGGTTAAAACATAAAAAAGAAATTGATGGTCAATATCCAACATGAATCATATAACCTTATTATATTTATCAAAGAGAGACTTATCTTTGAAAAGAGAATTTAAAATAATTTATAAAAAAGGAATTTAAAAAAAGTAAAAAAAGTGGTTATTCACTTGTACTGTTAGCGTTTTCAGTATTGTCACTACTACTGCTGCTAGCTCCACTTCCACTATCTGTACTGCTAGGCGTGTTGGTGTCTGTTGAACTGCTGCCTGGATTTACCTCACCAATCCATGCTCCACCAGTAATTTGACCTGTCTGGGTGTTTACTTCAGTCTCAGCTATACATTGACCGTTCTTATATTGACCATATAAGTTGTAAACTGCTCCATTGGCGGTGTATGAAGTTATGAATCTAGTTGATGTAGCACCTAACTGGATACCTGCACTACGGGCTACGCTATAAGCATCAATGGTAGCTTGACTGCCTGCATTTTGTCCGGATGTACCTGATGAGCTACTTCCTGATGAGCTGGCTCCTGAAGAACTGCCTGATGATGCTCCTCTGCTATTTGAGAAGACCTTATTTTTCTGTTTGGCTTTTGTTTTGGTTGAACTTTTCTTTGCTGTTTGTATATTATTTGAACTTACACTGTTGGCAGAATCTGCACCAATAACGGGGTCTGCACTATCTGCAGCTTGAGCTTCAACCTGTACCGGTTCAACATCCGTATATGAATTAGTTAAATCATTTGTATTGTTTATCTGATATGTTGCAGCAACAACACCTACTAATGCAACGATTGCTATTGCCAAAATTAATTTCGTATTCATATTAACCTCCACATAACTTAAATTAACAAATCTCATTAATATATATTCTACTGTATATTATATTTGTTAATGTACTAATTAAAGTATTCTATATTTTGTTCATATTTCTATTCAAATTCACATGTTGATTTGATGGATTATCCATTGATTACTTATCAGATTCCCTTCATCTTTATATTTGTTAAAATCTATAACATCATATATGCAAAGAAAAGGATATGTGAATCTGCCATTACACACCGACCATACTCCACGATGGCTTTGGAATAGAATGGTAAAGCTCTCCGGTGCCATAACTGAGGTAATACTGGAAGAATATGGTCATGAAGAGTTTTTAAACAGAATCTCCAATCCATACTGGTTTCAGGCATTCTCATGTGTAATAGGATTTGACTGGCACTCATCAGGTACCACCACAACGACATGTGGGGCATTACGTGCTAGTCTCTCACCGGAGGAACATGGAATAGCAGTCCTTGGAGGTAAAGGTAAAAATTCACTTAAAACACCCGGGCAGCTGGTTAATATGGGTGATCAATTCAATCTATCGGATAAGACAACCGATTACTTGGTAAGGTCATCCAAGTTATCTGCAAAGATTGACAATTCATGCATACAGGATAAGTACACATTGTATCAGCATAACTTCTTTTTGACAGAAGACGGAAGTTGGGCTGTAGTTCAACAGGGGATGAATCTGAACAACAAATATGCGCGTAGATACCACTGGATGAGTACTGATTTGGATGATTTTCTCTCAAATCCACACACCGCAATTGAATGTGACAAGAAGGAAGAGAATACTCTTGATATGTCCTCCAAGGATAGTAAGGAAGCAAGGGATATAAGTGTTGATTTGATAAATGATAATCCTGAACACTTAAGAACATACTTCAGAAGAAAGGATCCCCGGCAAACGCTTCTCAGTGACTACTTCGACTTGAACTCTGATGAAGCTGATCCGACTTCATTCAACAGTCAACCCAACTTCACGATGCCATCACATCATCCTGTACTTGATATGGATTTATCCGACAGGGAATTCGAGGTGCTTAAGAATGCCTATGAAGTGCAGCCTGAGGATTATAAGGAGCTTATATCACTCAAGGGTATTGGTCCTAAGAAGATACGTGCATTGGCATTGATTAGTGATCTGGTCTATGGTAAGAAGGCAAGCTGGGAAGATCCGGTCAAGTATAGTTTTGCACATGGGGGTAAGGACGGCTTTCCATACCCTGTGGATAGGGAGGTATATGACCATTCGATACAGACGATAAAGGATTCGATTGACCAGTCAAAGCTTGAGAATAAAGAAAAGCATGATGCGATAAAAAGATTGACAAAATATATACAGTAAGTTATTGAAAAATAGTAGTGATGATTAACAAATAATGATTATGGTGATAAGATGGATTGTATAGAAGCACTTAAAACAAGAAGAAGCGTAAAGAAGTTCAGCGACAAACAGATAAATGATGATGACTTAAAACAGATACTGGAGGCAGCATGTAACGCTCCTAGCGGTATGGGATTACAGTCTCCTAAGATAATCGTGATTCAAAGAAAGGATATCATTGAAAGATTCTCCAAGTGGAACCTGTCATATTATCCTGATGATATTAAGGACAAGCTTGATGACTATGACCCATTCTATAATGCTCCGACGTTGATTATAGTACTTGCCGACAAGAACATTCCTACATGTGTTGAAGATGCATCATTAACGATAGGTAACATATTGAATGCCGCTACAGGTCTTGGTGTTGGGTCCTGTTGGATTCATAGGGCTCGCGAGGAATTTGATTCTATTCAGGCAAAAGAGCTTCTGAAGGTATGGGGATTATCCGAGGACTACATCGGTGTGGGCCATGTGGTATTGGGTTATCCTGCAGATGATTATGAAGTTCCTAAAAAGAGTATTAAAGAGGATTACGTGTTATATGCTGATGAGTTGATATAACACCATTAACTTTTTTTTATGAAAATTTTGATTTCAGTTTCCATGTCGTGGATGATTCTACCTCTTCTTTGAAGTTTTTAAGTTTCTTGTTTTCTTCTTCCAGTTCTTCGATTCTTGCGTTTAATGACTCTATTTTTTCCTTTAGTTTCCTGTTTTCATATTCATAGTCTTCATTCTGAAATATTACCTGTCCCAGTTCCATGGTCATCTTTTTATAGTCGTTTGTTTTGGTGTCGAGTTCGT
>MVJJ01000108.1 GCA_003266145.1 Methanosphaera sp. SHI613 | reverse complement strand
TTATTGTTCATATTGAATGATATAAATGCGGGATTTGCCGGTGGAAACAATGTTGCGTTGGAGTACTTGATAAAAAATGATGTTTCTGATTATGTTTTATTATTAAATAATGACACTATCGTTTCTGAGGACTTTATAGATGCCCTGTTTGACAAGTATGACGTGGAGGATAATGTTGGATTTGTGGGCGCCACCCATTATTACTATGACCAGAGGGATGCTGTTCAGACTGTTGGTGGAGGAATAATCGACTGGGAACATGGGGAATGCAAGGCAATCAGACAAAAAAATCAATATGACAGTTATGACTTTATAACAGGCTCCTGTGTTTTCATGCCGATTGAAGTACTTCGAAAAGTCGGACCGATAAGTACGGATTATTTCATGTATTGGGAAGATGTGGACTGGTCTACAGTAGCACGAAAAAAAGGTTATAAATTACAAGTTTCAGACTATGGATGCATATATCATAAGGAAGGTTCCTCAATAAAATCACTATCACGAATATATTATCATACAGCTAATAGGATATTGTTCATGAAGAAGCATAGTGATAAGAATATCTACCGTAAATTCAGTATTTACATAGTCTTGTATGTGCTCAAGGAATCGTTCATGAATATGATAAAAAATCCTCAATATTCAAAAACATTAATTAAGGGATTAATATCCGGTCTTAAAAAAAGTAGATAAATAAAATACGATAAATATATTATAATAACGTAGGATTATCAGGAGTCTTAGATATGAGTGAAAATAAATATAAAATAGCAGTATTTCATAACTTACCCTCCGGTGGAGCAAAGAGGTCATTATACACATACATCCAATATTTGACGAATCATGGACATACAGTAGATGTGTACATACCGGAGACTGCAAATGAGGATTATCTGCCATTGGAAGAGGTGGCAAGCAGCGTAAAGATATTTGAAGTAAAGAAAAGCTTTTGGCGTGAAAAGTTATACTCCATATTCAGCTACGTTCCAGCCATTATAAAAAGAGTATCCGTAAACAACGTATTCAAAACAGAAGAAAAAATAGCCGAAGAACTAAACAACTCCGACTATGATATAGTCTACTGTGAACAAGACCAATACACGATGACTCCTATCATATTAAAATACTTGAAGAAGACAAATGTCTACTACTGTCAACAACCTATAAGAAATGATAAAATCCTAAAAAAAGTCAATGACCAGAAGGATAAGATAGGCTTCTTCAACAATCCATTGATAAGGCCATTTTCCAATTACTTCGTAAACTATATTGAAACGAAAGACTATGAAAGAGATCAGAAATTGGCGGAATATGCGACGAATATACTGGCAAATTCATATTTCAGTCATGAATCAATATTAAGACAGTACGGTAAGAATGCATATGTATCATACATTGGATTGGACACGGATAAGTTCCAGAATTTCAACCTAAAAAGAGAAGACTACGTGCTGTCGGTCGGTACATGCATTCCACCAAAAGGTTATGACTTCCTGATAAAATCATTATCACACATAGTTATAGAAAAGAGGCCACGTTTGGTCATAGTAGGAAACAGTAGTGATGAAGGATGGGTAAATTACCTAAAAAAGCTCGCCGATGAAAACGCGGTGGATTTGACAATACAAACGATGATAACTGATGAGGACCTGGTAAGATTATACAACAAGGCCAAAGCGGTAGTCTACTCCCCATATCTAGAACCCTTCGGCTATGTACCATTGGAGGCTATGGCCTGTGGAACGCCGGTAGTCGGAGTAAAAGAGGGTGGAATAAAGGAAACGGTTCTTCATAAAAAAACCGGATTGCTGACCCAAAGAGATCAAAAAGACTTCGCCAGAGCCATTGAACTATTGTTTGATGATGAAGTCCTATGGAATAACCTATCACAGACGGGCGTCAGATACATAGATTGCTTCTGGACATTGGAGCATGCGGGTAAACGACTGATAAACAACATAGAAAGAATACTTGAACAAGAGGATAAAAATGACTAAAAGCTTAGTGACGATAATACTCCTTAATTGGAATGGCTATGAGGATACTTTAGAGGCGCTGGAATCATTATATCAGATAGACTATCCCAATTATAACGTAATTGTCGTCGATAATCATTCTACCAATGACTCCATAGAAAAGATAACCGAGTATGCTAAGGGAAACATTTCCGTAGAAACGCAATACACGAAATATGTTGACAATAAGCCTATTGAATTGACACACCTGAAGGAAGATGAATTAAGAAAAGTGGATTATACGAGTGGCAATGATAAGAAGAAACTACTCTTGATTGAAAACTATGAAAATTATGGATTTGCAATGGGAAATAACATAGCAATAGATTACACGTTAAAATATGATAATCCAGAGTATGTACTTCTTCTAAATAATGATACGATAGTGGATAAGGATTTTTTAAAGAACATGATGGATGTGGCAGACAACGACGAATCAATAGGAATAATAGGACCCAAATTCTATTACTATGATTATAACAATTCTCACGAGCAGATATGGTGTATAGGAAGTGTAGTTGATTTGGATCATTTTCCGGGTCATCACAGCATAATGCAGGAGGAAGGCTATGACTTGACCCAGAGAGTCATTGAATGTGATTGGGTATCCGGAGCGGGACTGCTAATAAAAAAAGATGCAATACCTGAAGGATATCTTGACACGGACTTCTTCTTTGGATGTGAAGATGTGGACTTGGCAATGCAGGTAAAAAACAAGGGGTATAAGGTTGTAACGGTTACTGATTCAATAATATGGCACAAGGTAGGTATGAGCAGACATAAGAATACTCAGCTTAAGACAGAATACAATCACGTCAAGACAAATCTGCAATTTATAAAAAAACATAGGAAGAATTTTTACCTACACCTGCCGAAATATTTTTGTCAGATATTCATCCTGTATTTCAAGGCAATACTCAATAAACTAAAATCTTAAGCTTATCTGGTTATTATAAAAATTACTGTCATGATTTAGATTATAATGACGGTTCTTTTTTGGGTATTCAACTTTCTTATATTTTTATTTTTTTTCTATATTATTCTATATTACTTTTTTAGCATTTGTTCATGGATATGCTATTTTCAATATTTCTCATCAAATCTATCTTTTTAGAAAAACTTTTATTTACCTTATTTTCACTATTTCAGCTTTTAAAATGAATAACTCTCTAATCAATTAAAGCATAAAAGATAAAGTCTTTTATATTAAGTCATGCTAATATTATTACAACAATAAATTTTTATTGAAGTTAGTAAGAAAAACAATGAATTTTCTTATTATCATTAAGAGGTGTTAACATTAAGGTAAAATATGGATTACTATTATTTTTAGTAATGATTTTATCCTTATCTGCAGTAAGTGCTTCAGATAATGATACTGCAAGTGCTTATGATGGGGATGTAGTCAATACTCAGGATAGTAATCAAGAATTATCAAGTCAGTCAACAGCTGATAAGGTAATTACTTCAGAAAAAACACAAACAAATACGAATACTACAACAGACAATTCAAAGATTATATCAAAGAATTCAACAAACGATAATTTAAAATCAGAGTCATCCCATAGGACAAAAATTTCCGTAAGTGACAGGACAGGTTATATCACAACCAATGTGCAGTTAATCGCAACGGTTGCAGATAAAGAAACCAATACTTATGCAAATGGTGGACTTGTAGTATTTAAATTAAACGGAATCAGTATAGGATCATCCACATTAAATAATGGAAAAGCATATTACACATATAATTCCAAGAATTTGTCTGCAGGATTCTATACTATTTCAGCAACATATGGAGGATATGGAAAATATGCCTCAAGTAAAACATCCGAATACGGACTGCTTGAGTTACTTCCACTTCCAACAAAAATAGCAACGGCTGACGTGTCCGCATATCAGGGAATGGTCACTCTAAAGGCAACCGTGGTGGACAAATACAACAGCAAATATATAACAAATGGAACATTGCTGTTTAAAATAAACGGTCAAACGATAGCCACTACAAACATCAAGGATGGAAAAGCTCAGCTTCGCTATGACGCCAGCAATTTACATGCAGGTAAATATACAATCACGGCAGTATATGGAGCTAACAGGATATATTCCGAATATCGTGACAATGGTATATTGACGATAAAGGTTCAACCTACATATACATTTGACGAAGTTCGTAATGCCGCAGTATATGTAAGAAATCATTATGAACAGAATCAAATAATAAAAGAGGTTACCGTTGGTTCATCCAAATTACAAATTCAGGAATATCTTTATCTGGTCGCCAATGCTTTAAGTAATCTTTATAATAATAAGGCTTCTGCAAAAATATACTATAAGGCATGCGAAGCACCATCAACACAGATAGATACAGTTAAAACATTCACGTTATATGAATCTGACGTATATTCAATATGTACTCGTCTGATTAATTATATTGATTATAATAATAAGGCACCTACATACGTAAGTACTTCCAACGGTAATTTGGGTTATTATAACGTTATTTATTGTCTGTCCAAGGTATTGGATGTTTCTACCAAAACATATTTCGTGGAATCATGTATAGTTTATCCTTGGAGTACATTGCATCCGTCAAAATCTACAGTAAGACATATATACTTAACCTCGGATAACATCTATTCAAAAAGCACGGACATGGCTTTCCTGAATAAAATCAAAGCAAAACTTGAGGCTAAAGGTTATACGGTGACGATTGTAGGTATTGGACCGAATACTCATAACACCAAGATATGGGCTAAAAGCATGCCGATAAATGCGGCTCAATTATCAATATTCGGTGGTAGTGATGCTGGAATGTTCTATGACATGTGTACGAGAAGTTTCATGAGAACAAAATCAAATAGAATACTCTATTTAGCATTTAATTCCGCAACGTCCAAGGACTTTAGAAATTTATCCTGGCTTGAAAGAGCTCATGATGACAATTACAGTCCAAGTAGCTTTAAAGGATTAGCTAATCCATCAGATTATCTATTATCTCATGGTTACAAGTATTCATTTACGAATAATGTGGATACAATAGTAAATGAATTCATTAAAGCCATAAGTTAATATTTCTCTCTTTTTTTATTTTTTATTTATTCTACAGCATTTTAATACTTAATTTCTATTATTTTTACATGAGATTTCTGTTTTTTTTAAATTATAACAATGTTAATTTTTTATACTTATATGTTCATATAATATAATATGAAAGATTGTTTTAACATTGACATACTCAAGTCACACTTTAGAAGTGATGAGATACTTGAGGCAAATTTTGGATTGGAAAGAGAAGGACTAAGAGTACACTCTGACGGGTGCTTATCTCTAACAAAACATCCTGAAATATTCGGAGACAAGCTAAAAAATCCATACATAACAACGGATTTCTCAGAAAGCCAGGTGGAAATGATAACTCCAACCTTCAAAACTACAAAAGAAGCGCATGATTTTCTGTTATATCTAACCGACTATGTAAACAAATCAATAGCCGATGATGAATATATCTGGAACCAATCAATACCATGCATACTACCACACAGCAGTGAAATTCCAATAGCCCAATACGCCGATGATGAAAAATCAGTACAATCATATGAGTACAGAAGGGCACTTGCTAAAAAATACGGGACAAAAAAACAATTAATCTCAGGTATACATTATAACTTTTCATTCTCCGAGAAGATGATGAAGAAACTATATCAAATAAACAATCCAAAGATAAGCTATCAGGAATTCAAAAACGAGATATACCTTAAGGTAGTTAGAAATTATCTAAGATACAAATGGGTAGTAATATACCTGTTGGGCTGCAGCGTAGCAAGTCACGAATCATTTACATGCGATTGCATAAAGCTGATGAACACGAAAAAGGACACCGAATATTACACGACAGAAGGAGTATCATTCAGAAACGCCAGTTGCGGATATAAGAATCTAATCAAGTTATATCCACGATATGATAACTTGGAAAACTTCACGGCAGACGTCAATAAATATATCCAAGAGGGCAAGTTGTCAGAGGCCAAGGAACTCTACACTCAAATAAGGATGAAATCAAAAAATCCAGATAACTTCCTAGAATCACTTCTCAATGATGGAATAGCATATATAGAAATCAGGACCGTAGATATAAATTCATTTGATATATGTGGCTTGTCACAGACTGACATGGACTTCTTGCACTTGTTTGTCCTCTTTCTCTTATTGGAAGATGAAAACGATTACGAAAAATGGCAGGAGGAATCACTTCTTAACGAAGAGTTGGTCGCACAGTTTGGTCTCATGGATAACCTGCAACTGATAAAAGAGGGCCATAAGGTTTCAATGGAAAAATGGATACATGAAATCTATGATCAGCTGGAAAAAATAAATAATCAACTGGAACTGTCATTTGATGAGGTACTGTCAAATATAAAAGAGAAACTGGATAATCCCAAGAATTTGTATTCAAGAAAACTTTTGGATTTGGTTAAAAGTGATGGTTACATAAATACGCAAGTAAAAATAGCTAAAAATAATAAAAAAGAAAGCATCACCAGATTCAATGCCGGCTACTATGATAAAAAGGGGTATGGAATGATACATGAAAATTATTGATACAAAAATTAGGATATATACTCATCCAGATATTCAGAATAACCCACCAGATAATCTTTCTTATCCAAGTCTTCATCACCCAACTCTTTTTTAAACTTCTTGAATGATTTGTCATTCACATTATTCTCATCAATCCAGTCTTCTAAAAGGATAATGTCCTCCTGTTTCAGATTATCCTCACATGTAACCGAATCCACTAATCCCTTGAAAACCTGCAGTTTAAGTAAACTGGCACTATACTCGGGAGACCTTTTTATTTGCCTGAAGGAGTCAACAATTTCCTCCCTATTTTTTAAACAATCACATTCATCCAATATGTATGAAACCTTCAACAACACATTTTCAAGTAAAGGATGATTATTATAGCACTTATTGTCCTCATACCAACTGGATAACAGGTTATAGTAATTGTCCGTCAGTTTATCGTCAGTCCTGACCTTTTGTATTAACCCGTAAAGGTAGTTGAAGTTATAATCCAACTTTCTGTTAAAGTCTCTCTTACAGTTTGGCCTATAGCAGTATGTTTGAATATACTCGTCAGGATTTTCATAATCAAGAAGGTACTTGTACAGTTTATAGGTCATCTGTGCATCATCCATAGCATTATGGGCATTATACGTGGTATTCAGAACATTTGCAACGATATAACTTAGCTTGTTGCTAGGCAGGTTAAGGTTACGTTTGCTTGAGTTTAACGTACAATAATACTTGAATGATGGTATTGGCATTTCATACCGGGTCAAGGTCTTTGAAATCACACTTAAATCGAATGTAATGTTCTGGCCAACAATAATGTTGTCCTGCAGCAGATCCTTGATTTGCTCATAGTACTCTGGAAAGGTAGGGGCATCGACAACATCCTCCGGGCCGATACCCGTAAATTCGATATTGAATTTGTCAAAATGTGTTTCAGGATTTATGAGCGAATACATCTTATCAACGACGCATCCATTTTCAACAATCACAATCCCCATGGAAGAGGCACCATTACTAAATCTGTTAGGCGTTTCCAAGTCCAATACAATATAATCTTTCATATTATCAACCATCTAATCAAAAATATTTATCAGCAATTATTTTCCATTGATTACGTCATTTACACATTCAACAAATGAATCTACCATGTTTGAGTATTGGTATTGATCACGGATTATCCCATATGAGTTATCACCCATCTTCTTCTGAAGTTCAAAGTCGCTGATAATCCGATACATTGCATCATATAACTGATTTGGATTTCTTTGCTCTACGATAAATCCATTGTCCTGTATCATGTCCATACTTGCACCGACGGCATCCGTGACGACAAGTGGATTTCCATAGTACATGGCCTCATTTAATACGAATACCCATGGATCACCCATTTCATGGTTTATGGATGGAACTACCACCAGATTACTGCTTTTATAATAACCTTTCAATTCTTCGTTATCCACTTTGCCGCAGAATTTGATATCTTCTATGTTATTGTCCCTGACGTAACCTTTAAGGTATTCTTCCTCCTCTCCACTACCAACAATAACCAATGATGCATCCTTCACCCTTTTTTTCAATAATTCAAAAGCCTTTATCAAATAAATTACTCCTTTACGCTTTATCAGACGACCAACATATAGAATCTCCTTATTGTCCTTTTTGTCGATAGGTTTTATATCCGCGGAGATATTGCTGACGTTAGGCATGATGTGAATCTTGTCTGATGTTGTGAACTTTTCAAAGTATCTTTTATGAAGGCTTCCGGGTACAAGAATTCCATCGGCACCATTTACAAGTAGCTTAATAATGAAGTCAAGAACCTTCTGTTTAATGTTGTTATCTCTAGGCCAATCCCAGTCTTCTCTCCATATTATGAAACGTTTGTGTCTAATCTTTGATATGACCAGAATAAAGATGCTTTCAATCAATTCCTGCAGACAATCCCAACTGCCTCCAACAACAACATCATAATCGGAGAATAATTGTCCGATAAGTCCTCTGGCAAAGCCATGGCTGTTTTTAAGTACTTCATAATCCACATCTTCCAATGACTTGATATTATTGGTGGCAGTTCCGTCATAGATGTCCTCAATTACCTGCATATGACTGAAGATTAACTTCAAATCATATTCCTTGCTTATTCGTCTGAAAAATTCTATACGATACCACATTGCCGTGTTATGTATAAACAATACCTTGGTCACTAGAAATCCTCCTCTAAGACTTTGTTTTATTTATTATCTTATGTTGTATTTACTCAAGTACCCTTTTGAATATTTGACTGTCTCCATTATCATAGATTTTACTGGACTTGTTGATACCTTCCTCTAAAGGTATGTAAATACCATTTCCATATAAGAATGTGTCATGGCCTATGTTATAGCCCCGCAGGAACATGTACGTACCGGGAGCCATCTCCGACATGTTATGTGGATTACACGTTCTAATATCGTTTAGCCAGTATAATAGGATATTACTGAATGCATCAGAATATACGGTGTTGTTGTCGTGTCTGTTTTCATTAAACCATGCAACGCCCTCATATTCACCTTGGCTGAATATCGGCGCATCAATTGTATTGTCCAATGGGAGGGTGGATGTCTGGCCGGCATATAAATCTATTAAACCGGTATTCAGTATGAAGAACAATACAAGGAATATACCCATTATCCAGAAGGATATCTTGATGTTTTTGCTCAGCGGCACATTTCTAACCAGAGCCACGGCTGAGGTGAATATATAGTACATACCGATGATACAGAACGGTGAAAGCACTACAAATGTAACCTCATAAATTCTCTGAAGACTTAACTGTCCCTGAAATGCAGGTATGAACAATCCACAAGCCAATATTATCATGTTGAATATTGCAAATGCATTATATTCCTTTGTAAAGTGGAAATATTTCCTATTTATCAGGTTCATTATAAACCCTATTACTATGAACACGACTGATAACAGGATTACTCTTTGAGCGTTTATGCTTACAATATCCATGAATGAAAACGGCCACCAAATATGTATGAACGCCAATATCGGAACAATAACCAGTATGGCCTGTTTTCTTTTCAAGCTAAGATGCTTCAATTTCATTACTACATTCTTAAGATGAGGATATGTCTTGACGTCCTCTACTGCAACGTCCTTGGATAATCGTTTATATACTTTATATAATATTATTAAAAGTATCAATAATGCTACTGAAGCCGCCAGTAGAATCATAGGATTTATACTCCCACCAAGTACTATTGACTGGACGTTCTTGCTTACTATACGAAGTGCATCAAACAGTGATCCTATAGGCTTGCTGTCTGCGGTCAATGAGTAATATATGACGATAAATCCAATGAAGAATATCGACAATGGCAGACTAATAGTTTGATTATCTAGCTTCAGGTAATCTCCAAAGTATTTCTCTTCAACACCAAACTTCAACAGTATGTTATTGATGATGTTACCGAATCCACTTGATATTATGGTTAAGGACACTATTGTAGCAAGCAAGGTGAACATGAATAAATATGTGACGCTGTAGTGTGATACTATTAATCCAACACCGAATATCAGGTAGAGCAGTTTACGTTTCCTTTGTGATATCTGCCGGTCAATCATCAGCCATACGAGAAGTACCAGGAATATTTCCGCTATTTGTTGTCTGGCCATCTGAACCATCCAGCCATAACTGAATCCGTTGTAGGCTACAAAGAAGAACGCTGCAAGAAATGCCATCTTTGGTCCGGTATGTTTTTCAAATATCTTATACAATCCAATACTAATCAATGAGAATAGGAAGGGATAGATGAATTTCAGTACCCAAGTTAGCGTCATGCCCGATAGTTTACTGTATATCGGAGCGTACATCACGACACTTAGCATGGCATTATATGCGTGTGGCCACGTATGATCCCAAATTCCATTTTTGATGACATATGTTGCAAACTGATATTCGAAGAATATGTCATAACCCCATATGTGATTTGATATCATTACGCTGTAATACAATATCGATAATGCTATGCTGAATATCGCAAAGTGATAATACTCCCTTTTAAGGAATCCTCCAACCATGGCAAGTACAACACCGCATATTATCAGCAATAGCAGTATCTGAATATTGTTGTTTGAATAGTACTGATATACGTATGCTCCTATTATTGCTATCAAAGGCAGTAGACATAAAAACAGGAACTGGTTTGATGATATTATCTCAAAACCCAATTTGGAGGAGGTCTCTATGTGATACTCCTTATCTTTGACGTATGCCATATACAAAAGTCCCATATTGTATACAGTGAATGTTACTAGTAACGGAATGTTTTCTATTGGTCTTGCTATGGATAAGTGTGGATATACCTGATTCATAAAAAGTCCAATCAGCATAACCGACGCTATACTTAAACCAACACTCAGCAGGGTTGTAAAGGTATTGCCAAGGTCATGCAACTTCAGAATTCTGAGAATGATTATTCCGGGAACAAATCCAAGGTATAATAATGTTATAATATCATTAAATACAGGTATGTGTATCGAATTCAGGGATAATAATCCTACAATCCACATCAACACTTGAATTAATACGATTGCATATGTGAATTCGTTAAATTTCCAGTCATTTAATGTGAATATGTTATTGATTTTCATATCGTTCAACTCGTCTCTTGTGGGGATGATTTTCATCTTCTTTTTAATCCGTTACGTTTTGTCCTTTTTCTAGCAATCTACGGTATACTTCAAGAGTTTCATCACACATTATGTCAATGGAATCTTCGGGTATACTGTCAAATGCATTTTTTTCAAGTTCTTTTAATAATTCTTTATTGTTGATTACTTTTAATAGTTTATCTTTCAGCTGGCTTACAGAACCTGCTTCAAACAGGTATCCGTTTCTACCATCTTCTATCAGTTCAGGTATTCCCCCGATGTTGCTGCCTATAACGGGCGTTCCGGTTGTAAAACTTTCATAGATTACAAGGGGGGAGTTGTCATAGCATATGGATGGTATGATTATGACGTTGGATGCAGCATAATACTCTTTGATTTTTTCATTGTCAACAAATCCATGGAATATTATCCTATCATCACCTGATGCCAATTCTTTAAATTCCTCTTCATCATATCCCTTGCCTATAAGATTTAATCTTATGTACTTATCATCAATCTCTTTGAATGCATTTATCAGGGTATCTACGCCTTTATGTTTTCCAAGACTGCCAATGTATGTAAAGTCAAGGATATCATAGTCTTTTACAGTTTTTTCACTCTTGAAATCTATGCCTAACGGTATTTTAACACATTTTGTATTATTGAAGAAGCCGTTTTGCCTGTACTTTTCTATCATGAAATTGGATGGTGCTATCATCAGGTCTATGTTGTCGCCAAGTAACTTTCGCTGAATATTCACGTATGTTTCACAGATTTTGTTTTTATTTTCACATAGGGTGTCATTTCCTCTTATAAGGTTTGCTCTTGGACATATGAGTGAAAAGTCATGTGACTCGAATACAAGAGGAATATCTAACTTTTTTCCTACTTCAAAGCATGATAAGGATAATCCCTTGAAATTATTAACATGTATTATCTCACACTTTTCCTTTTCTATGATTTCAATTATTTTATCTCTGCAGTTTCTATTCCACAAGTCAAACAGATGCCAAAATGGTTTTAAAAGGCCATTAGCTTCGGTTTGTCGATATGTTGGGTATATTTTTGTTTCATTTATTGAATATATAGTAATGTTGTCCTCTTTTTGTACTTCTTCCTTATTATCTGCGCTGCATGTGATTACGACAACTTCATTGCCCTTTTTTGCAATATTTCGAACTAGCTTGTCCACTATGATTTCCGCACCGCCCAGCACATATGGTGGGTATAAGTTGCTTATAATACAGATTTTCATAGCAATTCCTCATATAAATCATGTATGTCCTTAGCGATAGATTTCCATTCATATTTCTCTTTAACCAGCTGTCGTCCCCGTAATCCCATTTGCTTTTGAAGATTTTTGTCACTGATTATTGTGGTGATTGCCTTTGTCAGTTGTTTGACGTTTTTGGGCTCTATTATAATGCCGCATTTGCGTTCTATTACATCATCTGAAACTCCTACTATGGTAGTGCTGATGATTGGGGTCTGGCATGCAAGAGCTTCAAGTACAACTATTCCAAATCCTTCCTGAAGTGATGATATTGACGGCAGGACAAATAATGTTGAATTTGCATAGTATTCCAGTACCTCTTCGTCTGTCAGGTATCCCTTAAATTCGACATTTTCTTCAATGCCTAACTTTTTACTTTTATTTATGTAATAATCCAAAAGTTCTCCTTTACCTCCAATAATTAGTTTTATATCTGGTATGGTATTTTTTACTTCCTTTATTGATTCTAACAGGTAATCCAGTCCTTTATATTTATGAAATGCATCCAATACGCTTAGGAAAAATATCTGTTTTTCCTCTTTTTTCGTGTTTGTCGGCTTGAATATTTCCGTATCAACACCGTTTGGTATGGTGACTACTTTGTCTTTGTAGTTTTGGAGGTGTGGGGAGTTGATATAGTCATCCTGTGTTATGATAATCTTGTCTGCCTTGTTGAGAAGTAATTTCAATGCTGTTGTGTTGTAGGTTTTCGCAATCAAGTTTGCTATTCCAGTTCCTATGATGTCATTGTGGTATGTTACTACAAGCGGCTTGTTTTTTAGTCTGCATATTATGTTGCTCCAATCACTGCTCCATGGTGTGGGAACATGTGTGTGAATAATGTCAAAGTCCTTCTTGTAAAGAACATTCGGAAGTGATAAGCATACGTTTGTATTGGCAATCTTTCCAGTATAGGGAAGTCTATTGATTTTTATATTATTATAAATCTCTTCATCTACACTACTTGGTTCATTTGCACAAATTACTTCTACATCACAATCGTCATATTTTACAAGTTCACTGGAAATGTAGTATACATACTTTTCCACGCCACCAATAAACGGATAAAATCTAACAGGTGTCTGAATTATCTTCAAATTAAAACCTCATATAAACTAATTAATCATCACTTGATAGGCTCTGTGATTCCATTAATATATATTATGTTTTTTAAAAAAAATATAATTATCCTTAGGGGGACATGATAAAAATTATTATAAAACAAAAACTGGTCTACTTCCGATTCATATAGAAAAAAACACTTCTCTTAATAAGGTTGTGGCACAGAATTTTTTTATATTAATAAAGAGAATGGGCAATGCTGTTGCTATATCGAATCTAATCACAGCGATACCATGATAATCACAACTCCGGTAAATTCATTAATCACTGTTATTGTTTTAGGTGATTAGGTAGTATTCGATAAAGCTAAGTAGGGCTTGATTAATTCCAATTAGTCAGGTCTTTGATTTTTGATATCTGGCCTAACAATCTTAAAAAAAGTTTTAAAGAGAATAAACTCTTTATTTCTTATTTCTTTTGACAACAATCTTTTCGGCTCTTATTTGTGGAGGTATGGTATTTGTAGGATCACCCACTGTGTACACATCTATCCGTGAGCCTGTCTTTATGGCGCTTATATTTGCCTCTACCTGCTTGTTGTCCTTGTTTTCTACAAATATCTTGGTATTGTTTCTGACAATTATTGACATGTTGGATGTTCTGTTTGTCTCATCCGTTATGTAGAAGGTTCCCAGCGTATTGTTGGTCAGTGTTGGACTTCCCGTCGTGTTTCCAATCACTTTGACATTTGATATGTCCGGCAGTTGATCCATCGTGGCATTGTATGTACCTATAACAAATCCTGCAAGAACAACCAATAATATTATCATTTGTAGAGGTGAAAGTTTCATATTATATCCCTTAATTTTTATTATTTTAATATATGTATACTATAATAATTATATTTATGCATGAATATTTAACCGTAAAAAACTTTCAGATTTAATCCTCTAATTTTCCGATATACGTGGCATAGAACCCATCAGTATCTGCATACACTGGTTTGAATCCGAATTCCTTTGACTTTTCCATTGCATCCTGAATGTACTGTCTTCCCCACGCAGTTATTGCCGCTCCACATTCTTTTTTATACCATCTGAATCTTGAGTAACCATATGCACCATACATCGAATTGGCAAGCCTTTTTAATCCTTGCTGCTCAAAGTCAAGAGCCTTTTTCTGTTCCGGTTGGGATTCTGTTTTCATCAGTTTCTTTATTCTTTGTCGTTCATTTAATATTTCGCCGATAAGTGATGGGATAAATCCCTTAGGCTCTTTCTTAAATTTATACCCATTTTCAGGACATTCATAGTATTCATCTTCCGATAGGCCTTCACCACTGGTAATGGTATCAGGTGAAATGTTTTGTGCTATGATGATTGACGGATACAGACTTTTAAAGTCAAGGTAGGCTATGTGTTCAAATAATCCTTTTTCAGGTTCTTTAACATATCCGCCTGCGTTACGTTTTGAATTCATCCTCTGATTATACTCGGTACTTGTAGGCTTGTTGGGTACGATGTTATTCATATTGTATGCTTTAAGCATCAAGTACCATTCTATCATTTGACCTGTCGTCATACGTGCAATATCAAACAGGGGCTGTCCTACAAGTCTGCTTTGAGCTACAGTAAGGGGAGTTATCTTTTCACCAATTTCCATGGTTGTTTTAGCGTCATCCATGGAGTAATCGAATAATTCCTCTAATCTTTCGCTATCTGAGTCCCAGTACTCAAATATCTTATCACCTGGAACGTCTATCTTCTCCACATCAAACAGTTCAAGGTAGACTCTTTCCAGGGTATAATGGTCTAGTTGCATGTACTGTCTTGCAAGCAGATATAAATCCACATGTACACGCCCTTTTATGATGCCCGCATTATTGAATCCTCTTTTCTGGAATTTCACGCTACTTCCGTCAACGCCCAAGTCAAGCTTAACATTCAGCACATCCGCCCTTTTCTTGATGTAGGGTAAATCGAATACGTCCGAGTTATATCCGACAAGCATATCCGGATTTTCCTCTTTAATTATTTCCACAAAACGATTGAGGACGTCCTCTTCGGAGTCATATGTTTCCACATAGTCATGCCGTGATTTCTTGGTGGACAATACCTTGTTTAACCCATAATTGCTGCTTAGACTCATCATTATGATAGGATCTTCCTGGCTGTTGGGCATTCCCTGAGCATTGTATACTTCAATGTCAAAACTAAGAATCTTATTTCTATTGCTATGTTCATTTGTGTCAAGGGGAGTTTCTTCAAGTTTAAAGAGTATAACATCATCATCTATGCTCGTATTGTCATAGGTTGTCTTGTCTATTGTTTTTCCATGTAGTTCTAAAATGTTGCTGGGTGTTATCTGTTTGTCAATCAGATATCTTCTATAAAAAGGTATGTCATATTCCCTTATTTGTCTGACCGTAGGCAAATCTCTAATCAAGTCCCTTTGTTTAGGTACTTCCTGTGGGTGTTTGAAGGTTATTTTTATGAATTCACGTTCAACTCCTATATCTATCTTGGATTCCTTTTCAATATCCTCCAGTTCAAATTCATTTAATTGGCTGATGCATTCTTCATAGTCATCAGTTAATACATACATGTATGGCTTGAAAGAGTCATCATATGCAATTATGTTTTCTTCTGTGTCTGGGTCTATACCAAATAATCGGATAACTGCCTTGTCGTTGAATGTGATATAATCAATATCATTTAGAACAATTTTCTTAGTTTCCATAGAATTAAATCTATATAACTAAATATTAAAAAGTTTATATAATTATCTATAAGATTATTAATTTTACTCGTGTGATATGATGACAAACTTCAGAAGATTAAATGATGATGATAATGTAAAGAAATTGGCTCATTGGATATACGCTGCAGATGTGCAATTGTTCAACAGTCTTTATACAAACAAGACCAATTCATTGGAGGCGATTGTAAAGTTAATCATGAGCGATTACATTAATCCTTATCATAGGAAATTCATTACATTGGTATATGATGATAATCCTAAGGATATCCAGGCTCTTGGATTATCATTCAAGGGTTCTGAGATAACAGTTAATGAGACATATAACGCCTTTGACAGTACCGGTTTTACGTCTGTCAGAAACTCCTTGTTATATGAATATATCAGTGTCCTCGTCGCCTCCGGTATTAAGAGAAATGATTATTATTTGTCAAGCATTTATGTGGATACGAATCATCGTAAGAAGTATATCGGAAGTAAACTGGTTGAAAATATCAAACAAAAGGCTAGACAATCAAATTCCAACAATTTATATGTTGATGTTAGTGAAGATAAGTCCTCATTGATTGATTTTTATGGAAGATTGGATTTTGAAAAATCCAAATTTAATTATCACACGCTTATTGGAAGACAATATGGTTACATTACAATGGTTTATAAAATAAAATAGGATGTGTAAATATGGATAAAGTAGATGATATAACAATAATTTTGGGAAGAGGTCGTGATTCAAACGCCTACATTATAGGTGATGCATTGATTGATCCCGGCTCCGGATTGGATATTGATTATCTGAAGGCAGAAATTAAAGAGGCCGATATTTCAATGGATGATATCAATAAAATCGTAAATACTCACTGTCACTACGATCATATAGGCGCCGATAAACAGTTGCAGGATGAATATGGCTATGACATATATATGCATCCATTGGATAAGAAAAGTGTGGATGAAAAACTGGATGATGTCACAGTCGCAACATCATTCGGCATGACGACTCCCGACTTGGATATTAAAGAGTTGAATGAGGGAGACATGATTGAAGGTTATGAGGTAATTCACACTCCCGGTCATACCATAGGAGGAATATGTTTATGCAACGCTAAAAGCCTTATAAGTGGAGATACAATTTTTGCCGGTGGAAACTTCGGAAGAACAGATCTTCCTACAGGTGACTCTAGACAGATGGCCGAGTCAATACTTAAGATAGCCAATCTTGATGTTGTACAGCTATTTCCGGGTCATGGGCCATATGCAATTTCCCAGGTATCCGAACAGATTTCCCTTGCAGTCATGATAGCATCTAGACTGTAGGATTATCTTATAATTCATCTTTTTTTTTAAATAAATTTTTTCATAAAAAATAGTGGAATAAAGTTCTAATCTAAGTATATTAGAACTATTTAGGTAATGATTATTTACGTAGATATTTGAATACAATATATATTCCCAGAACAATACTTATTATGAAACCTGCTAAGGATATCATATATACATAGTCTATTGGAAGGCCTGTTGTTGTTTTAAATAGTGATGAAGCTACAATTGTTGCAGCAAGTACTAATGCAGTACCAACAATTAATGCGGCTAATATTAATGATAATGAAATCATATTTT
>MVJJ01000167.1 GCA_003266145.1 Methanosphaera sp. SHI613 | reverse complement strand
TATCAAGTAATTAATATCAAAGAAATTTTTAAAATATAAGAATTATTATTAAAATATTTGCAATAATAAATTATAAATATTATTAATTGTATAATTTATTAGCAAGTAAGTTATGATAGAAATATTTTTAGCAATCATTATTGGAATATTATTGGGGATAATAACTGGATTGACTCCTGGCTTGCATGTGAATACCGTTGGAATAATTGTATTTTCATCATCCGAGTCAATTTTAGAGCATACATCAAGCATTGTTTTATGCACATTCTTTGTTACGATAGCGGTTGTTCATGCAATGATTGAATTTATTCCTTCATTGATATTTGGATTATCAACAGAGGACACAATTACAAGCGTTCAGCCCGCTCATAGATTGCTTTTCAGGGGTGAAGGATATAAGGCCATCAGACTAGTTAGCTTTGGGGGTTTTTTATCAATCATCATCTTGATTTTATGTATTCCATTATTGTTTATGATTTTACCGATGTTATACAACTTTTTAAAGGATTATATAGCATATTTGCTTATAATCACAATGTGTCTGATGATCTACTTTACCAACAAAGACAATAGAAATAGGCTGTATAGTTTGTTGATTTTTATGGTATCAGGATTGCTGGGATTTTTTGTATTAAACAGTAATTTAAGTGGAAACATAGCATTGCTATGCATATTATCAGCATTATTCAGTATCAGCACATTATTATATTCCATATCAAAAAAGGCTCATCTTCCACCTCAAACAAATGACAAAATTTTAAACATCAACAATCGCTTTGTTAAATCCACCACAGCGGGAAGCATTTCAGGTTGTATATTAGGCCTGCTTCCGGGCCTTGGCCCAGCCCAGGGTAGTGTTATAGCTCAGACGTTAACGTTCAACAGAAACATTACTCCTGAGGATTTTCTGTTGACAAACAGTGGTGTAAACATATCCGATACAATATTTTCTTTAATCGCTGTTTATCTGATTGGCAATCCTCGTAGTGCCATCAGCATGTATATCAGTTATCTTTTAAGCAACTTGGAATTGGTACATGTTGTTTTTTTCATTTTCATAGCTTTGGTTAGTGTATCTGTTTCATGTATCATTTCCATAAAACTAGGAGATTATATAATTCAGAGGGTCAATAATGTTAATTATCGTAATTTGAACATTGCTCTGGTAATCTTAATTACGATATTGGTTATTGGTTATTCCTTTGTTAGTGGTGCTGTGATGTTTTATGTGGTATTGTGTTATATCAGCAGTATAGCTCTGGGACTGCTGCCAAATTATCTGGATATCAGTAAGAGTAATCTGATGGGAGTGTTGATTGTCCCATCCATTATCACATATCTTGGATTGCTTTAAATTATTATAACTTCCCTGCATATTTTTTTTAATTGGGCTTGGTAATCGGATGTGTCAACATTTGGAAATGCATCTATTAATCCAATGTCATATTTTATTTCTGTATCCTCTGATAAGTCTTCAATTGATTTGTTGTATATTTCATATTTATCGGATTCTATTTGATTTATGTCAAGGTTGACTTTCAGGTTATCTATTGCCTCTGGGTATATGTCATTGAATACTACTTTTTGTGCGTTTCTTTTTAGGGCGTATATGCCTAGTGTTCCCGGCCCGCACATTGCATCTATGACTGTGGGATTATCATATTTATCCAATACCTCTTTTAATTCTAAAAGTTTTGGTGATTGGATTTTTGGATATTCTATGTGTATTTTTGATTGCTGTTTGTAGATGATTATTTTTCCGGCATCACTTTCTTGTATATCAACACGTATGTCACAGCCTGCCATCAGTTCATAGTTGTATATATCATTGTTTTCAGATATTTGACCTACTGTATCGTTTATGTTTCCTTTCAATACTCCCTTTACTTCGGGTACTTCGTCGATTATTAATTGAGCCGTGCTTTTATTTACATCATCAACGAGTATTATCAGAGTATTTTCCGACAGGTATGGCTGTTTTTCAAGGTATATTCCCGGCGTTATGAGGGGAGAACCCGTTTTTCTTATGGATGCCATGT
The DNA here is from genome assembly GCA_003266145.1 of Methanosphaera sp. SHI613. Classification (GTDB taxonomy): domain Archaea; phylum Methanobacteriota; class Methanobacteria; order Methanobacteriales; family Methanobacteriaceae; genus Methanosphaera. The sequence goes on along the minus strand of MVJJ01000167.1, from coordinate 9,929 downwards.
CGTTGTGAAAACCGTTTTCTATCAGAATCTTGAGTATATGTGCCATCACATAGTCTATGTTTCTTTTATTGCACTTATTGCATAATCCGTAGTCGGAAGTTATGTTTTCCAGTTTTACCTGTCTTTTTATTGGTAGTGATTTCTTGAGTTTTTTTGTTGAGCATTCCTCGCATGGAAGGTAGAAGTCTTCAATATTTTCAAGCAGTTTATTGGTATTTTCTATACAATTATCGTTACAGTGGCATTTCATGTTTTTATATTTATTCATTCATGCTAATAAATAATAGTAATACTAATATAATATAAGAGTAATAATAATTATTGTATAGTACGTTATGATTAGAAACAACAAGACCAGATTATATGAAACAGAAACAAAGATTAAACTTAAAGACGAATATGAAAGGGAATATAATGCAATCAAAGATAAGATAATACAATTGCAGGTAAACAATCCCAACTTGGATATAGATGAAAATCTGATAAACAGACTGTCCAATGACAAGTCATTGGATACCAGAGAGGTACTTAAGAAATTGAAATTGGACTCCGAAGGCTATGGTAGGATAAATGACCTATTGAAGGATGACGATTTGGAAGAGATTATGGTCATAAATGATAAGAATCCCGTTTATGTATATCATAGACAAAAGGGCATGATGATTACAAACATAACCCTACAGGATAACGAAATCAGACAGATAATAGAAAAGATAGCAAACCAGGTTCAAAGAAAAATAGATAAACAAACGCCATTATTGGATGCCAGATTACCTGATGGAAGCAGAATAAATGCCACAATACCCCCCATCACCCCCGATGGTGCAACACTGACTATCCGAAAGTTTAAGAAAACACCGATAACGATTTTTGATTTGATAAATACGAATACAATCTCATCACATCTGGCGGCATTTCTCTGGATGATAATAGAGGGAATGAACGCATATTCCTCAAATATAATAATTGCGGGAGGAACCGGATCAGGTAAAACCACAACGTTGAATTGCATCTGTTCATTCATACCAGCATATGAGCGGGTCATTACGATAGAAGACACGATGGAATTGCAAATAAAACATCAACATATAATCAGATGTGAGACCAGACCCCCAAATATTGAAAATCAGGGAGAGATAACAATGGACATGCTTCTTAAAAACTCTTTAAGACAAAGACCTGATAAGATTATAGTGGGCGAAGTCAGATCAAAAGAGGCCAACACACTCTTTGGTGCATTGAATACAGGTCACTCAGGTATGGGAACGTTACATGCCAACAGCAGCCATGAAACGATTACCCGGTTAAATAATCCTCCGATGAACGTGCCGAAGATAATGATTAACTCATTAGATTTCATCATAATGCAGAAACGGCTTTACAACAACATGAAAGGAAGTATCCGTAGAGTTACAGAGGTTGTTGAAGTGACCGGGATGGAACTGGATAATCTTCAGTTGAATAAGATCTATGAATATGACCCTAACACGGATAAGATTGAATTTAAAGCAATTTCATGTAATGTATTGAATAAGATAGCATTGATGAAGGGATTGACTTATAAGGACATACTAAGTGAAATTGATAGACGAGAGGAATACTTGATTGAAAAAGTTAAGAAAAACAATGAACATCATATAGATAATGTTGAGAAACTTATTGATGATTATTACAATACTCTAAATAATTAAATATAGGTCAGATAAAAATTATGATTAAAGAAAGTATCATTAAAATAGGCAAAGCTACAATTAAAATAAAAGAAGATTTGACGAATGGAAATTTTAGCCATAGAAGAAATGTTCACACAGACATAATCGAAAAAGAAAGTATGGAAAAAATACTTTCAAACAAGAAAAAAGAAAAAAAGAAAGATAAAAGCAGATTATTTCCAATTATAATAGCATTAATTACGGCAATATACCTCAAGAACATAATCCTCCTGGAAGTAGTCATAATAATCATGATAATACTAATTACATACAAATCATATCCCCAGATTAAACAAAAGCAAAGACAAGAAGAAGTCACACGACAACTACCCTATGCCCTACGACAAATATCCATAGAACTACAGGCAGGAATAGGATTATTTGACGCCATGAACACAATAGCAAACAATGATTTTGGAAAACTATCCGAGGAATTTAAGATAACCCTCGAAGAGATCCACTATGGAACAAATTATAATGAAGCATTCGATAACCTAAAAAAAAGAAACAATACCAAAATAATGAAAAAAACAATAAATCAAATAAAAAGAACATTAAACAATGGAGGAAACCTATCAAAAACCCTTAACAGCTTGGCAAAAGAAAACAACGAGAACATGAAAATTAAGTACAAAGAATACAGTGAAAAATTAAACTCATTCATGTTAATATACATGTTCATAGCAGTACTGATACCTGTGATATTATTCATCATGATTGTAGCTGCCACAACAGTTATCGGTCCCATTATAGATGGAAAACTGCTAGTAATACTATATCTGTTCTTTTTCCCATTGGTAGTGTCATTCATGATACTCCTAATCAAAAAAATGGAGCCCACAAACATTTAACACCAAAGATATATTGGTCAAAAGATAATCTAAAAAGATAATAAGCAATTTCAATAAAACAATTACTATAGAACAAAAAAAGGGAAAAATATGGTAAAAAAAGAGGCAGACTATATAAACAAATTTGACCAATCCAGGGACATAATATCACAATTTTTAATAACTACAAAGGAAATAAGAAAGGATAAAAACAACAAACCCTATGTAGAGTTCACATTACAGGACAAAACCGGAAGCATTAAGGCAAGAATGTTTACAAACAATTGCAAAAAACGATACGACAACATTACCATAAACCAGGTATATAATATCGTTGGAAAAGTCCGTGAATTTCCTGTCGGAAGTAAAAAATACAACATACTGATTGATGATATTAGAGACTCAAAAAAATATGACATGGACGATTTTATAAGAACGGCACATAAACTGGACCAACACATAGATTACTTCTTCAATATACAGAAAGAAATAAAAAACAAGGATCTGATAAACCTCTTGTCAAGCATATTTACTGATGAGACCTTAAGAGAAAGATTCATAAACGCACCGGCGGCTAAAATACATCATCATAACTACAAGGGAGGATTGATTGTACATACCAATGAAGTAATATCAATATGTCTGAATCTATGTGAAATCTATGAAAAACTGGACAAGGACCTCCTGCTGACAGCGGCGATACTTCATGATATTGGAAAGATAGAAACATATGACATGGATGAGAACAACCTGATATCTATCAACAGAAAAGGTAAACTGCTTGACCACATTTATATAGGGGCAAAGATGATAGAAAACCGTTGTGAAATGCTGAACGTGAATGAGGAAACCAAGACAAAACTTGTGCATATGATTCTCAGTCATCATGGCCAAAAAGAGTTAGGATGGGGTTCAACTGTAGATCCATTAATACCTGAAGCAGTGGCGTTACACCATGCAGATGATATAAGTGCCAAAATAACAAAACTGATGGATAATTAATTGAATAATAGACAGCACAAATAGAATAGGAAATATTTTAAAAAAAAATAGACATATAACTGACATTCCAAAAATCATCAATGATTATTTGAATAAAATAGTACAAAAATTATTATATTAAAAAAATCAAATCTATTAATAATATAGATTATATGATAAAAGAATGCTTAGATACAATCATCATAACATTTGATATAATAACCATGACATTCATTATATAATATGAAAAAAAATCGTATAAACTTATAAATATACAATACAGGTGGAAAAATGGATAAAATTAAAATTGCAATAGTAGGATTAGGTAATTGTGCAAGTTCTCTTATACAGGGATTGTATTACTACGAAGATAAGAATGAAGAAGATGTTGAAGGATTGATGCATTGGACTATAGCAGGATACAAACCATCAGACATTGAAGTTGTAGCTGCAATAGACATAGATAAAAGAAAAGTTGGACAGGACGTAAGCAAAGCAGTATTTGCAAAACCAAACTGTACAACAGTATTCTATCCAGACATACCAGAAATGGGCGTTACCGTTTCAATGGGAAAAGTACTGGATGGTGTAGCTCCACACATGAAAAACTACAAGGATGACGCTACATTCATAATATCCGATGAAGCTGAAAAATCACAGGAAGAGATAGTTGAATTATTAAAAGAAAGTGGTGCAGAAATACTTGTAAACTACCTACCAGTAGGATCAGAAAAGGCAGGTAAATTCTATGCAGACTGTGCACTTGAAGCAGGAATTGCATTCATCAATTGTGTACCAATATTCATTGTAAGTGACCCAGAATATGAAGCAAAATTCAGAGAAAAAGGAATTCCATGTATTGGTGATGACATCAAAGCACAAATCGGTGCAACAATTACACACAGAACACTTGCAAGCCTGTTTAGAGACAGAGGAGTAAAATTAGAAAGAACTTACCAGTTAAACACCGGTGGAAATACCGACTTTTTAAACATGTTAAATCACGACAGACTAGCATCAAAAAGAGAATCAAAAACAGAAGCAGTACAATCTGTACTAGCACACAGATTAGATGAGGATGACATCCACATCGGCCCTAGTGACTACGTCCCATTCCAAAAAGACAACAAATTATGTTTCCTACGTATGGAAGGTAAAACATTCGGTGACGTTCCGATGAACATCGAACTAAGACTTAGCGTTGAAGACAGCCCAAACAGTGCAGGATGTGTAATAGATGCCATCAGATGCTGTAAGTTAGCATTAGAACGTGGAACCAGCGGAGCATTAACATCCATATCCTCATATATAATGAAACATCCACCAGTACAATATGATGATGATGAAGCACATGATAATGTTGAAAAGTTCATAAACGGCGAATTAGACCATTAAATACCTAACCACCTAATCCCTTTTTTTATTTTAAAAAAAAAATTTGCTTGTTCTTTATTTTAAAAAATTATTTACTTGTTCTTTTAGTTTCAGGATATGTATCTTAACTATCCTTAAGTGTGTGAAATTAGCATACATTATGAGTGAAATTCATTATAAATTCACTAAATAAAAAAAAAGAATAATGAAGTTTATTTTCTCTTATTAATAACTTCTTTAAATTCATTGTTTGGAATAATTTCCATTTTACTGTCTTCATATACAGTGTTAAATTCCTCACCATCCATTATATAATGAAGACAAATGGCAAGAGCAGCTACTTCAGAGTGTGGCTGGTTGGTAACGCTTAAGTTCCAATCTGCTTCTTCATAAACCTCCGTAGGTACCTTAGCACCGCCGACAATTATGAGCTTATCCTTACCGTTATCCCTAATATCTGGTATGACATCACATACCTGCTTTCCATACATGGTCAGATGGATTACTTCAAAACCATTTCTCTTATGTTCTCTAATGACCTTCATAAAATTCTTATCGTATTCAACCTGGAAGTCACCTCCCCAGTTATCAACAATACGTTCTACAGATTCGATTATGTGATTATCCTGTTGACCACTTAAAATAACCTTATCTGCTCCGAATGCACGTGAGGTTAAACATACATGTGTTGTAATCCGCGTATCTCTACCTACCCTATGATCTAATCTTAAAACAGTTATCATTTAAAAACTCCTATAAAATGTTAAATAAAATGACTAAAACAATTAATGTTATTGTTCTTGATATTTCATTTGTTGCACCCATTATGTCACCTGTTACACAGCCAAAATTTCTTTGAGCTATAAATGACATCATAAATCCGGTAAATACTGCAACAAATGCTACGACAATTCCCGCAATTCCAACTAATAAGTATCCAATAATGGATATGATTATTAAGTTTGCTATTAAAATCTTTACGTTCATACCATCTTTTATTTGTCTGCCTATTCCTTTTGTATCATCATCCCCATATAACATGGTCGTTATCATCGAATATTTACTACATGTTTCAGCCAATAGTATAACGGCAAGCAAATGAGAATAATCTATTGATGAATAAGCGGCTACTGTAATTAATGCAACTAAGAAAAATGTAGCTATTCCACCCGTTCCTACCATGGAATCTCTCATTATTTCAAGACGCCTTTTAGCATCTCCATGAGCCATTAATCCATCACCCATATCCAATACGCCATCAAGATGATTGAAGCCCGTAAACCATAACAGGAATGCATATACCAGTGCTGATGTTAAAAGCGGAGTAAAATGAAATACATACATCATAACATATGCAAATAACATCGCTACAAATCCGATAAAAAAGCCAACATATGGCCATAACATTACTGATCCTGCCATTTGTTCAATAGTAATATAACGATTGATAGGAATTCTAGTGGAAAATGAAATAATTCCCAAAAGACCATTTACAGAAGGCCTTAGTGAATTGGTCATGTGTTGATCTAGATTGTTGTCCATACTATCACCATTATAATTTTATTAATTATTAAGTTACTCCAGTTATTGATTTATTAATGTGAAACATTATCTAATTAAATCTTTAAGTCAAATATCATTTTTTTGATTTATGATAAGTACATTTCATTAATAGTTATGTAATTAATCTCTTAAATTATTAATGATTAAAAAAGTAAAGTAAAATTAAGAATTACAGATATAATTCAAGTAAATAATAGATAACCAATATAATAATCATTTTAGTCAATGATAAATACACCCATCCAAGAAAAAAAGAAACAATCAGCCAATCATAAAAGAAATATCCTACTATCCGGCCAAGAATACTCTGTTAACCCATAAAAGAATTAGAAGGGTTATTTAATTAAACAGCAACCTTAAGAATGATGAAAATAATTCAATGGATAACGGACAATATTATAAAAAATATTATAATTGAAGAAAAATTTGAAAAAGATAAAAATAAAGAAAAATAAACAATTATACAAATAAAAGGTGAATAAAAATGGTATTAATTATAGATGCTCAAACATCAGGAATAGCTGGAAATATGTTTATAGGCGCATTCGTTGATTTAGGAGCAGATCAAGATAAAATTATAAAAGTTATAAAAGATTATGCATGTGAATTTGGTCAGATAGACATTAATGTCGAAAAGAAACCGAAAAATGGAGTTATGTCAACATACTTCAATATCCAATCAACCGATAATAAAGCTAGAAAGTATACTGAATTAATTGACAAGATTGATGAAATAACAAGAGAAAAATATATTGATGATAGAACCGTAAATGAAAGTGTAAGATTAGCAAAGAAGATATTTAAAACAATAGCTGTCGCCGAGTCAAAGGTTCATGGGATGAAGTTAAACGAGTTACATTTCCATGAGGTAGGCTGTGCGGATGCCGTTGCAGATGTCATTGGTGCTTCATATGCATATCACCTATTAAATCTTGATGATGAAAAGGTATACTCCTTACCAGTAGCAGTGGGATCAGGTACTGTGAAAACAATGCATGGCATTTTACCCGTACCTGCACCAGCAGTTTGTAACATTCTGGAGGACGTGCCTACAGTAGGTGGTATGGCCAATTGTGAAATAGCAACTCCTACAGGTTCCAGCATACTCGTAAACATAACTGATGAATATGTGGAATCATTACCATTAATTTACCATAAAGAAATTGCCTATGGATCAGGAACAAAGGACTTGGAAGTGCTTAATGCATTGAGGCTTATAAGAGCCGATACCATCACCGAAAAGGATAGCATATCCATTCTTGAAACCAATGTCGATACCCTGACGGGAGAAGTTCTTGGAAGTTTATTTGAAACCATGCTAAATGAAGGTGCTAGAGACATAAGCATCACACCGACAATCATGAAGAAAAATAGGCCGGGTCATATAATAAAAGTTATAGCAAAGAATAATGACGTTGAACACTTATGTGATGTTCTGATGCAGGAGACCGGTTCATTAGGTATTAGAATTATACCTGAATTACATAGATCTGTAGCAAGAAGGGAAATAGTTCCAAAGAAAGTTACTATCAAGTCAGTCGAATATGATGTTAACTATAAAGTAGGTTATATCAATGACAAACTGATTTCCTGTCGTCCTGAATATGAGGATGTTAAAGTCATATCAGAGGCTACGAAAATACCTATAAAAAACTTAGAAGCATATCTTAAAGACAAATATAAAATAGATGATTTAAATGAGTAAAAAAAAGGCAATCGCCGTTCTATCAGGAGGGCTTGACTGTTGTGTTGCAACAAGTATATACGCCGATGAATATGACATTACGGCAATTACATTCAATTATAATCAGAAAAGTCTGGACAAGGAACTTGAAGCAGCCAAGATGATTTGTAAAAAGTTCAACATGAAACATGTCATAATTGACCTTCCATGGCTTGATGAAATCAGCAATTCCAGCCTTAATAGCGATGAGGATATTCCCGAGGTTAGCCTAGAAGAGTTGGATGATGACATACAAGCATTAAAAAACGCTAAGAGTGTATGGGTTCCCGCCAGAAATACTGTTTTTTGCAGTATAGCATTAAGTTACGCAGAAAGCATTAAGGCTGAAATAATCATTGTCGGATGGGATTATGAGGAGGCTGTTACCTTTCCGGATAATTCCAAGGAATATCTTGAATCATTCAACAAGACCATCCATTATGGTTCATTTGATGACATAGAAATTAAAGCTCCACTTATTGACATGACAAAGAAGGAAATTGTTGAAAAAGGAAAGGAAATTGATGCACCGATGGAATTGAGTTATTCATGTTATGCAGGAACAGATAAACATTGTGGCTTATGTGAATCATGTAAACGTAGAAAAAGGGCATTCAGGCAGGCAGGATTAGATGATCCGACTGAATACCTTAACTGAGAGTTGATAATATGGATATTGAATATGATGTTAAAAGGATGACAAAGACTCTTAAGACAAGTGACTTTTATGAGAATTTTTCAAACTTTGAATTGGTACAGGGCTACTGTAAACAATGTCCGAGATATGATACAAATTATTCCTGTTCACCGGTTGATATAGACATTAAAGAGTACATTCTCGACTATGATTACATCGACATAACCGTTACCCAGTTGTTTTTTAACATAGAAGATTACGAGAAGGACTATAGCAAGGAAGAACTTAATGAAGTATTGAACAGTTCATACTATAAGGAAAGAAAGAAGACTGTTGATGAGATACTTGAAAGGGAAAAAACATTCAAACATGCCGAAAGTTTGACAGGCCCATGCAATCATTGTGTGGCGGACTGTAAAAACAAATATGACAAGTGCATACATCCAGAAATCAGACGTTTTTCTCTTGCATCACTGGGTATGGACAGCAAGAAGATATTGAAAGACTTGTTTGATATAGAACTGCTGTTGATTGAAGGTCAACTGCCAAAATACTTAAACAACATATCCTCCCTTCTTTACAGCAAGGATGCATAAGATAGGGAGAATGTATAACCATTCCATTTCAAATTTTTAATAGATTATGTATAAATCCACATATAAATTCTTTAAACTTTCTCTTTTTTTCGGTTCTGCCATTATAGATTATTGTTTAGACAGGATTATTAGCTAAATAATCTGACAAGAAAATGAATTAACATATACTAAAAAATAGGAATATTGATTACTTGATTTGAAAAATTATCTGAGGATTACAAATCTAATCGTAGAAGTATTTTTTTCGGGTATGAATATAAGATGTGAAGTTTTTTAGGATATTTTTTGCCAATACCCTTGGTCAATAATCAAAAAATAAGAATAGAATTTAAAAATAAATAAAATGAAATATTAAAAAAAAAGTGTAGAAAGGAAGTTTTATTCTATTACCATTAAAACTGTTCCTTTTTCTACAGTATCCCCTTCGGAAATTAGGATTTCAGTTACTTTTCCAGCTCTGTCTGTTTTTACATCGTTTTCCATTTTCATGGCTTCAAGAACTGCAACTACATC
>MVJJ01000158.1 GCA_003266145.1 Methanosphaera sp. SHI613 | reverse complement strand
TATATTTTAGGAGAAATTTAAAAGAGTTTTACTGTTTTCCAGTACTCTACTCCTTCAATATACACAAATAAACTAAATTGAATGTGGCCAGAAGGCTGAACAATGAGGTAGATTAAATGTACAAGTATATGAAAGAAGCATGGAAAAACCCAAGTGAATCATACGTTAAAGAACTTATGATGGAAAGATTACCTAAATGGAGAAGACAACCTGTTATCGTAAGAATCGATAAACCTACAAGAGTAGACAGAGCACGCCGTTTAGGATACAAAGCTAAAACAGGATACGTACTCGCAAGAATCAGAGTAAGAAGAGGATCAAGAAGAAAACCTAGATTCAAAAACGGTAGAGATCCAAAAAGAATGGGTGTAAACAAAATTTCAGGTAAAAAATCCATTCAAAGAATGGCTGAAGAACGTGTAGCACGTAAATATCCTAACTTAGAAGTATTAAACTCTTACTGGGTTTGGGAAGATGGTAAAGCTAAATACTACGAAGTAATTCTTGTTGACCCACAAAGACCTGAAATCCAAAACGATAACAAAATCAATTGGATATGTGAAAAACAACACACTAGAAGAGCATTCAGAGGTTTAACTAGTGCTGGTAAGAAAGGTAGAGGATTACGTAAAAAAGGTAAAGGTGCTGAAAAGGTTAGATAAATGATCCATAACATTTCGTACAGGACATTTGTTTATTCAACCGAAGATGAGGAGAATGTAACTAAATCAATTAGTTACCTCTTTTCTCAACCTTCACCTGTTAAAACAATTACTGAAGACCACTTCGGTAACAGAATAACTATTTTATCTGAAAAAATTTCTAAGAAACGATTTACCAAGGATATCATTAAATTCCTTAATGAAAATTTATCTGAGGAAGATAAGTGCATCATCAAAGATGAGCTTAGTCGTCGTATGGATGATAAGGGAAACTTATTTTTGCGCTTTGACAAGCAGGAAGCTTATGATGAAACACTTAAATTGACTTACACGGGGGATGCTATTCACATGAGAATAAAAATTGCAAGCTATCCTGTAAGTAAGGAAAATGCCTTGGCTGTAGCAAAGGACATGTTTGATTTCTTAGAATGATTTTTATAAAAAAAAATTATTATTTTTATTTTTAAATACCACTTGATTAAATACTAGGTTCTAATAATATGACTAATTTTTATGATTTCAATATTCAACCAAATGAAGAGGTTATAGAAACTTTGGAAAAATTTGACTTTAAGGGTGCATGTATATTTTATGATTCGTCATCATTAAATGATAATAAGGATGAAATCCTAGATCGATTCAACATGCTCAAAGAATCAACAAAATTAAATCTGTACCATGGAGTTTATATCAACCAGACAAATCCACAAATATTGACAAAAACCGTACTGAAATATCATAAACGAAGTGATATCATAATGGTTAATGGTGGAAAGGAAAATATAAACAGAGCAGCATGTCAGATGCCTCAGATTGACATCATCAATGAACCATACATATCAAACCACAATAGCGGTATAAATCATATCCTATCCAAGATGCTTGTAGAAAATAACATCAGCGTGAACATCAACTACAGAAGTGTTCTCAAAAGCAGAGGATATTATAAGTCAAAGATGCTCAGCCAGATTAATCAGTTATTTTCCCTACAGGACAAGTATGGATTTCGTACAATAATAAGCAGCGGAAGCCAATCTTTTTATGACGTTAAAAGCCCTGATGCAATGTTGCTGTTAGGAAACCTGTTTAATGTAAAAAAAGAGATTATAGAGAAATCATTGACGACAAACGTCGAGGACGTAATCAAAAACATTCAAATTAGAAAAGACAGCATAGTCGATGGTGTTACAATAATTAAATAATAAGGATTTGATCGGATGAAATTAAAGATATTACCACCTACCATAAGACAAAAGAAAAGATACATTGCCATTAAGTTATACTCCGAAAATGAAATGGCAAAAGAGGAATGTGTACAAGTTCTATGGAACAGTACCTTAAATACATACGGCGAAGTAGAATCCAGTATGATAAACCTATGGCTCATAGACTTCATTGAAGTGGAAAATGACAATAGATTTGAATACAATTGCATCGTAAGATGCAATAGGGGATATGAACAAAAGGCATTGACGGCTTTTCATACAATTACAAACTTTAGAAAAAACAAGATTGTAGTACATCCGCTGTCAACATCAGGAACTATAAAAGGTCTTGAAGATAAATTTTAAGAAAAAAAACACGATTTAACCTCCCAACATACCAATACTCTTTTTAAAAACATTATTCCACAATATTGAATCCTAAAAAATAATACGTGAAAATAGTTGTGAAATAATTTCACATAAGATTAAAAAGTTAGAAATACAAATATTGTATTATTATTAAACTAGGATTTATTTAATAATAGAATAACATTCTTAATTATAAAAATTATTTTAAATGATTATTATGGCAATACATCCAATAGAATTTAGATACGGTACTCCAGAAATGAAAGCCGTATGGGAACAAGAATCAAAATTACAGAACATGTTGAAAGTTGAAGCAGCACTCGCAAAGGCTGAAGGAGAAATAGGATTAATACCTAAAGAGGCTGCTGATGAAATTAACAGAAAAGCTACAACAGAATATGTAAAACAGGAAAGAGTAGATGAAATTGAACGTGCTACCAACCACGACATTGGAGCATTAATGAAGGCATTAGAGGAAGTATGTGACAATAATGCAGGTGAATACGTTCATTACGGTTCAACAAGTAATGACATAATCGATTCATCACAATCATTACAACTAAAAGCATCAATCGAGATTATCCGTGAAAAAATCATCAGACTGATTGAAATACTGATTGACCTATCAGAACAACATAAGGATACCGTGACAATTGGACGTACACACGGCCAACATGCACTTCCGACCACATATGCAATGAAATTCGCAATATACATAGACGAACTCCTAAGACAGCTTGAAAGATTAGACTTAACAGAAAAACATGCATGTGTAGGTATGATGACCGGTGCTGTAGGTACAACAGCTGCACTTGGAGAGGTAGGATTTGATATTCATATGAGAGTATCCGAAATATTAGGTTTAACACCTGCAAACATATCCAACCAGGTAGTTCAACGTGACAATCATGCAGAATATGTAATGACACTGGCAAACATCTGCAGTAGCCTGGAAAAAATGGCATTGGAGGTACGTAACCTACAAAGAACTGAAATCATGGAAGTAGGAGAAAAATTTGACCCAGAAAAACAGATGGGAAGCAGTACCATGCCACATAAAAGAAATCCTATAACCGGTGAAAGAATATGTGGAGTATCACGTGTAGTAAGATCATATGTAAACGCTGCATTACAGGACAATCCATTATGGCATGAACGTGATTTGACAAATTCATCATGTGAAAGAATCATACTACCCGAAGCAGCAATACTGACCGATTACATTTTAAACCTTTCAATTAAACTATTCTCAAAACTAGACTTCTATGAAGAAAACATTGAACGCAACCTTAATGCAAGTAATGGACTTATAATGGCTGAAAGATTCATGTCAAAACTAACCCAATGCGGTATGGGAAGACAAAGTGCATACACACTAGTTAGACGCTGTGCTATGGATGCATATGCAAGAAATACAGGCCTTAAAGAAATCATACTTGAACAGGATGAAATTCTCAAGTACATGAGCGAAGAAGAAATAGACAAAACGCTCGACCCACACACATATCTTGGAAGCAGCCATAAATTTGTTGATAATGTAATAGCAAATGCTAAAGAAGTTATTAACAAATAAATATATTAATCTTTTCTTTCAACAATCGAAAACAATACAGTGATAGAATCCTGGAAAGAAGGCTCAACCATACAAATAGTATTCCTATCACCAGACTACGAAAGAATAGAAGATACCAAAACACTCACTATAAACTAATTTTAGTTAAAATATGGGGATTACACCCCATAATCTCCTTTTTTTAAATATTTTTTCAAAATATTGATAAATAAACTATTTTTAAAATTAGAAATTTATTATCCGGAGCAAATGTTCTTATTGAATGAGTAGTTATGATTCACATGGCATACTCTGATAATGAACTTTTTTCCAGAGCTACTAAAATAATACCTACTTCATAAAACAAAAAATATAAAAATAACAAAAGGTAATAATAAGTATGTGCAAATATATAATATGTAAAAATAAATTTTAAAGAAAAAAAAATCATAAAGAAAAAATAACATTCTAATTAATTAAATAAAAAAATAAAGAGGTAGATACAATGCAACAATTCCAAAGTGCAGGTTATGATAGAGCATTAACATTATTCAGCCCAGATGGACGTTTATTCCAGATAGAATATGCAAGAGAAGCAGTAAAAAGAGGTACAACCGCTATAGGAATTAAGTCAAAAGATGGAATAATCTTTGTAGTGGATAAAAAAATAAAAAGCAAACTTATAGAACCAACATCAGTCGAAAAGATTTTCAAAATAGATGAACACATAGCAACCGCTTCCAGTGGATTAGTAGCTGATGCAAGACGTTTAGTAGATATCGCCAGAAATCAGGCACAAGTAAACAGATTAAGATATCATGAACCAATCACAGTAACAGGACTTGCAAAATATCTTGGAGACCTAGAACAGATGTACACACAAAGCGGTGGAGTCAGACCATTCGGTATCTCCTTAATCATAGGAGGAGTATCCGATGGTGAATGTAAAATATATGAAACCGACCCAAGTGGTGCAATCGTAGAATACAAGGCAACAGCAATCGGACTTGGTAGAGACAAAGCATTAGACTTATTTGAAGAAAAATATGATGACGACATGGATATGGCCAATGCAATCGATTTAGCCATTGAAGGAATATTTGAAGCAAACAGTGGAAAAGTAACCGAAGACAGCATTGAAATATCAGTCGTAGATAAGGAAAGTGCAAAATACAGAAAACTCGAAGATGAAGAAATAGAAGGATACGTCAAAAAACTTCTAGACAGAAAAGAGGAAGAAAGACTCGAAGCCGAAAGAAAAGCTGAAGAAGAACGTGCAGAAAAGGAAGCAAGAAAAGCCCAACTGAAAGCTGAACGTGAAGAAAAGGAAAATCAAGAAGCTGAAGAATCTGAAGAAAACACAGATGAGGACCAAAAGGAAGAAGAAAGCTCTGAAGAACCTTCAGAAGAATAAGCTGAATTCAACATTTACCCCTAACCCCCACATTAACTTTTTTTGAAAATTTTAAATTAACAATTATTTTTAATAATCATGTTTTAGATATCTATATATGAAGACAAGATAATAGAAAATAAAAACATAACGAAATATACAATAGGTGATAACATGGTTAACGTTGATGATGCTGTTATAGCAAGACTGGAATCCTATGGAGAAAGATTTGAAATACTGGTAGATGCAGAGCTAGCAGCAGATTATAAAAGCGGTCAAGACATTGCAATTGAAGATGTTTTAGCTGTTGAGGAAGTATTTAAGGACGCCCACAAAGCAGATAAGGCATCCGAGGAAGCTATGGAAAAGGTATTTGAGACAACAGATGCACTGGAAGTTGCCGATAAGATTATTAAAAAGGGTCAAATACAAATTACTGCTAATCAAAAAAGAAAAATGCAGGAAGAGAAGACCAAACAGGTTATTGCACAGATTGCACGTGAAGCAATTAACCCTCAAACAAAACTTCCACATCCGCCACAAAGGATTCAGAAAGCTATGGAAGAAGCCAAGGTTCATATTGATCCAATGAAATCAGTTGAAGAACAGATTCAGCCTACCGTAAAGGCAATACTTACCAAGATTCCTATAAGAATAGAAAAAGTTAAGATTGCCGCAAAGATTCCCGGCACTTATGCAGGTAAAGCATATTCAACCATTACACAGTATGGAAAACTAGAAAAAGAAGAATGGATGAATGACGGCAGTTGGATTGGAGTCATCGAAATACCTGGTGGATTACAGGATGAATTCTACACGGCATTAAGTGGCCTTACACACGGAGAAGTTGAAACAAAACTATTAGACTAAGTGAGCAGATGTATTTTGTAGAAAATAAGGAAGTGGTCTTTCCGGGCACGTTGTTGACTGACAACAATATGAATATCGGAAATGGTACTTTTAAAGATGACGGTAAAATATTTTCTAGCATAATGGGCTTTGTATACTTTAATAGTGATAACGTAAGTGTAATCCCATTTAAGGACTCATACAAACCAAAGTATGGAGACCTTGTGATAGGTAGAGTAACAAACTCCTCGTACTCCTCATGGGCAATTGACCTGAATACAACATATCACGGTTATCTTCCAACATCGGAGCTATATGACAATAACCAGCAGAGCATTTGTTCAATCATTAACGATAATGACATACTGCTGTTAAGGGTTGCAAATGTAGATGAGATAAACAGAATCAAACTAACGATAAGATCACAGGGATTAGGTAAATTTAATCAAGGCGTGATTAAAAAGGTTAATCAGCCCACAATACATTTTTTAAGTGAAGAGAACATTTTCATCATTTCATTGATTGAAAAATATTTACATAGTGATGTTATCGTTGCAAAAAATGGATTGATATGGATTAATGCCCAGAAAGAAAATATTCAAAGAGTAGTTGAGATTATTGAATTTATTGATGAGAATCCGTTTATGCATAATCTTGTCAAGAAAGTACAAAGTATTATTATAAATCCAAGAGGGAATTTGAGTGAATGATGAATTTATACGTGAAGATGGACGAACATATAATACACTGCGTAATATGAAATTTGAAGTGGGCGTATTGAATAATGCGGATGGTTCAGCGTATATTGAATGTGGAAAAAACAAGATTGTTGTTGGCGTCTATGGTCCAAGGGAGCTGTACTCAAAAAAACATTCAAAACCGGATGCTGCAGTATTGCGCTGCAAATACAACATGGCCCCATTTAGTGTAGCCGAACGTAAACGTCCCGGCCCTGACAGACGATCAACCGAAATATCCAAATTGATATCCGAGGCTATTACACCGAGTATCTTTCTTGAAAAATATCCTCGTGCATCTATTGACATCTCAATTGAAGTTCTTGAAGCTGAGGGAGGTACCAGATGTTTAGGTATTATAGGCGCATCACTGGCTCTTGCTGATGCGGAGATACCTATGAAAGATTTAATCAGTGCATGTGCCGTAGGTAAAGTCGATGATCATATTGTTTTGGATTTAAATGAACAGGAAGATAAGGATGGTCAGGCAGACATGCCCATTGCAATAATGCCAAGAACCAGAGAAATAACCCTTCTACAGATGGATGGTCATTTGACGGGACCTGAATTTGATGAAGCGCTACAGTTAGCTTTTGACGGCTGTGAATTTATATATCAACTGCAGCAGCAATGTTTATTTGATAAATGCAAGGAGGAAAATAATGGTTAATATAATCTCGGAAATATGTGAAGAAAATATCATTGACATGTTAAACCAAAACAAAAGAGTTGACAATAGAAAATTTGACGAATACAGGGAAATAACCATCAAAACCGATTATATTAGCAAGGCCGAAGGTTCTGCAATGGTATCTGTCGGTGCAACCACTGCAATTGCCGGCGTTAAAGCAAGCTTAACGACGCCATTTAGCAATTCTCCCGATGAAGGAATAATCATTACAAATACTGAGCTTCTTGCCATTGCCAATAAAAACTTTGAGTATGGTCCACCTAATAAGTTTGCAGTTGAAATTTCAAGAGTTGTGGATAGATCAATCAGGGAAGCACCGTTAATTGATTTGAAGGAATTGTCAATCATTGATGAGTCTACATGCTGGAAGTTGCATATAGATATCTATATATTGGATTTTGATGGAAATATAATGGATGCCGCATGCTTAGCAGCAGTATGTGCTCTTTTAACTACGAAATTACCTAGCGTAAATACTGTAAACGGTGAAGTCAATATTGATTATGATAATTTAACCAAAATTCCGATTAAAAATAAGAGTATTCTATGTAGTGTTGCAAAATTATATGACCAGTTGATTGTTGACCCTTCCGCTGTTGAGGAATCCCTGATGGATACGGGTATTTCAATTGCATTTAGAGAAGATGGCAGCATCTGTGCCATGCAAAAATCAGGATTTGGCTCTCTTACGATTGAAGAAGTGAGAAATTCAATTAATATTGCATATAAAAAGAGCAGGGAATTATTTGCTATAATTAATAAAATAGAATGATTAACTAT
>MVJJ01000064.1 GCA_003266145.1 Methanosphaera sp. SHI613 | reverse complement strand
GTTAAAAAAGAAGATTAATGTACATGTTGTTCTTGCTGCATTAATCTTTCAGCTTCAGGTCTTTTTTGTGCAATATACTCATTGATTTTCTGTAACTGTTCAGTCAGTGAAGAAATTAACTTTTGAACTTCTTCCTTATCCTTAGCTAATGTTTCAGCAGTTTCTTCACGTGATCTTTTTATTGCAACGTCTGAACCTACACCTACAAGCACATCTTCTGATTTAAGTTCTGCGGTAATAAAGCATCCTGCACCGATTGGTATGAGTGTTTCCTTACCAACAGCACCTTCAATGCCTTTAACTGCTTCTTCGGCTGTTTGAATATCCTTAAAGGATACGTTTAATTGTTCAATTTGTTGAGCAATCGTTTCACCTTGTTGTTGTAGTTGATTTAATTCTGTGACCATCTGTTCTAATCTCTGTCTATCATCCATAATGATACACTCCTTTCACAGTCTATAATAAATCTTTTACAACAGGATCGGTTACTTCATCAGCATTAATTTCAATAATTTCATCAAAAATTATTTTATCCCTATTAAGACGTTGTTTACTACCAAATTCGGAGTATAATTTTTCCTTAACATCGTCTTCTGCAATACCTTTAAGTTCTCTTGTAAATGGTTTTGTTTTATCAACATCTAATAATTTTCCTTTTACTCTAAAGATTTTAGTTATCATAATTATTCCTCAAATAAGTTAAATACTTGGTCAATCCTTGCTAGTTCTGGACCTGTAGTTTTATTTCCTACAATGACTCCATTTGAATTTGCAATGATACATGCTCCTACGAGTTTAACTCCACGGTTAACTGTACCAATTTTAGTAGTTACTCCAAGTGCATCTTCAACAAGTTCTAGTTCTTCATCTGTTGCATCTGGGTGTACTAAAGCTCCCCTGTTAGTAGCAGCTATTGCTGAACCTACAATATCAAAACCAGCTATGGTAGCTTCTGTGACTTCTACTTCCAAAGTTTTGCGTATAAGCCTTTTTGATTCCTTTGATAAATCCGGATGTACAATAGCTCCATTATCATTAGCCACAACAATATTTCCTATTGCGGTTAATTTATCAGGCATTATTTCAACATTAATATCATGTTCACGAATAATATCTAATTCATGTGAAAAGATATGTGGTGATACAATTAGACCGTTTGAATTTCCAGCCATTAATGCTCCTGCTAGATTACTACCACAGATTGGTGTTTTAATAATAGGTACTTTAAGTGTTTCCTCAATACTTTTAGTATATGAATCTTGAAGTCCTGGAGAAACTATTGCAACATTGTCCTTTGCAAGTATGGATACTCCTAGATTAGGATTTCCATCTATGTCAAAACGTTGTATCATATATCTCACTCCATCTGTGAATTTAATTTGATTATTAATGTAACAATATAATTTAGGTGCCCATCTCTTAAACACGTAAATTATATTTAAGTAGCAGAGAGGTGATTAAGTTCTCTTATTTACATGTATACATTTACTACTTAAGCCTTTAGTAACTCGTATTATAATGATAAAGGTTGTTTAAGTAATATATAATCTCATAGTTAGCATAAATTAGTAAAATACAATTATTCTTCTACTAATGTTACTTCCACTGTTTCATCTTCTTTAACAGCTTTAACTTTAATTTTTGATGGGATTTTTTCAATTCCTCTTTCCCATACTTTTTCGTTAATTGATTGGTCAATGATTACATCTTCAGCTTTCATGTGTTTTTGAATGAATTCTCTGATGTATCTCATTGCTTTAGGTGACCTTTTGTTTCTAGGTACTCTTTTAACATCCCTGAGTGGGATTGTGTAAATTCTTTCCATTAATATACACTCCTAATAGCTTTAATAAATAATTCAAAATTAAGATTATACTTTAATCTTACTTCTTCTCCATTGTCTAGCTTTTGGATGAGTTCTTAGTTTTCTTGATGTTTTCATCATTGCAAATATAGGAACTCTTCTGTTTTGTTTATTCTTTTTAGCTAATCTAATTTTTTCAGGTAATTTCTTATTTTTACTCATTTTTATTCCATCCTATAACTCTTGATTGAATGTGTCTTGGAAAGATTTCATCAGTGTCATATCCTTTCTGTTCAAGTAGGACCCTTATTTCCATCTCATAATCACTACTGTTATGAATGTCGCTTTCAGCCTTTTGTAATGTGAACAGATTGTCACTCACATCATTTATTGTCTTATATCCGATACCGGTAAGATTTAAGTATTGGATATTCTTCCTATCCTCAAGGCTTTGGATTTCACCCATTTTCATCTTGGGAATCCTATCTTCACGTCTGGTACCGTCGGCAATAACGTCATAGCTGTCAGCCAGTATTTCAAGAACGCTATGATGAATATGATTAATACCGTTATTTGGAAAATTATCCTCGATAATCATATCCACAGCATCAAGCAATATCTGCTTGTCAAGCTTAACTACTTTATGCTTAAAGCCTAAGCTTTTAGCTGACTGGACTGCTGGTTTTGTAGAATCAAATACTCCGAAGTTAATTGTAACCAATTCCACATCATAGCCTAAACGATCCAAGATAACTGCCATTAATGAACTGTCTTTTCCACCACTATAAGTAATAGCTGCTTTCATAAAAATACACAGAATCTATTATTATTTTCTTGTAATGTGAATTTCACGTTTTTGACCGGTCATTTGTCTTAGAATCTGCTTTAAAGTTGCATCAGTAACTGGAATCTGAATCTGTCTAGCTTCAGCCAATTGAATTAACTGCATCTCCAATGCATTCACATGTTCAGGTTTTGTTAATCTAAGGTTTGCTAGTCTTTGACGTGCTTCGGGAGTTAATATTTGTCTTAAGGCTTGTTTCTTCTGTTCTTCGTATTGTTGTCTCATCTGCTCTTCTTGTTGCATTTGCTGGTAATTCATACCCTGTTGTTGTTGCATCTGCATCTGTTGCTGTCTTAACTGTTCCATTCTTCTGCGTCTAATATCATCAAGTTCACTCATGATAATACAACTCCATTAACATTTCAATACTTAATATTTTGATAATTCAGGTATGTCCTTAATTAATTCAGTTGCTTTATTATCTAAGTAAGATTGACCTGCAGGTGTTACACATCTTCCTTCTTCGGTTTTTTGTACGTATCCTGCTTCTTCTAATTGTTGTAAAGCTGTTCTAATTATGGATCCACTACCTTTTCTGAATTTTTCAGGATTAGTTCCTCTATCTTTGTTACCACCGTATTTGGTTTGTAATCTGCTGAGTCCTACAGGACCATCCACATATACTCTTCTGAGTAATGCAGCAGTTCTTACATACCACCAATCTGGGTTTTCAGGTCTGCGTTCTTTATGTACACCGGTTTTTACAAACTGTGCCCATGAAGGTTCGTTAATTTTATCATTTTCTTTTAATTCTTTACTTACTGCGCTAATTAAACTATCAGCAGGTACATCGAATGCTGTTGTCATGGTTTAATTTGCCTCCTATTAAATTAATATATTTTAAATGAAGACTATAATCTTTTAGAGATTTATCTTTTCCTTTTGTATAATACTGCAACATTACCTCTAACGTCAACAAGCTGACTTTTAGTATTAGTCACGATTTCATTCAGGAATTCATCCTTGTTGGATGCTATGTTCCGGCTGAACCGTACCTTTACAATTTCACCATTTTTAAGTTGACGTCTGATTTCTTCAAATACGTTTTCATTAATACCATTTTTTCCAATATTAATTTCAACCGCATTTAAGGAATTTCTCATTATTTCTTTTTTACTCTGGACTTTGCTCATATAAATCACTCTTATAAACCTAATCTTGCTTAGGAGTGTATAATACTCTCGTTGTATGACCGCATTCAAGACATGTTCTTGATATACAATCACCTGAAAGTCTTACTCTTAAGTTAGCTCCGGGCTTGAGGAATGAATTACATTTCTTACAAAACCTTCCTCGCCAATAACGTGGTAATGTAATATTATATCTGGTAGAGATACTACGAGTTAACTTAACATAACGATTAGATCTTTCCGGATGCTTGGAAAACTCCTTCTCGGCGAGATTAAATAAAATCTCCATACGCTCCAACGCGATATTGTTTGTCCATTTAGGTCGTTTTCTTCTGCTCAAAAATATCTAATCCTCTAAAAAAGTATAGAATATTCTTCTTAAGTGCAAGGAATGACTTTATGACAATCATAAAATCTAGATAATTAACTTAAGAACAATAATATAATTTATGTTTAACATTACTTAAATATGTTATGTTGCTATTTTTGGTATTTCAATATAAGACATATATTTTTGTAGAATTCACATTTTTTTCTTTCATAGTTTAAGTATAAATTAAGCAACAATATACTCTTTTCATGGTTTAATATGATGTTTACATGATTTGACAGTTCAAAAATTAACGTTGTTGATTAGATATGATGTTGATGTTTACTCACAAAGTGATTCTTATGAGTTAGAAATTTAAGAAATATTGTTCTAAACAATCATATTTCAATTTAAATCAATTAATCAGATAATCTTCAAAATCAAGGTCACATATGCCAATAGTTTTCAGTCACATTTAATTAATCTTAATAAGTATTAATAATATGCTATGTATTGACGTTGAGGTATAATTTTTTAAGTTCTATTGGTTATAAATAATATAAACAGAAAAAATAGTTCAGTTATTCTATTTATTAAAAAAAAGAGAAAGTTTGGGGGATTAGTTTAATACTTTAATTTCTGTAGTGGTATTTCTCTGATTATTATAAGCTAATCTGTCCTGTGTTACCACTTCGATGTTTGTGTATTTATTCAATGATGGTATGTCAATGTTTTCAAGGTTTAATATTCCGTCAGTTGAATAATAATACATTGCTTGTGTGTCATTTTTAAGGGTTATTCCATTGATTTTGATAATGAATTTATTTGGACCTTTAACTATATTGCCGAGGTAGTCTTTGATTGTTGTTTTAAGTGAAAGTTTATGTGTTTTGTTATTTACTGTTGCATTTGTTATTGTAAGTGTAATGTTTGATTTTTCAACTTGGAATGTGGAAGTGTTACGGATATCTTCTTGGTAATTTTTATTGTAGAACTGTGCAAGTATTGTATGATTTTTAATTGTCATAGTTTTTCCATCAGTTACACAAGATAATCCTAATGGTATTGTATAGTTGACTGTTGCTATTCCATTTTTAATTTTTGCTTTTAACATTTGTCCATTTGAATCTTTAAGTGTGATTCCATTTACTTTAAAGAATACAAATTCATCATCATATTTTGTTAGGTTAGTTGATTTTTTACCCTTTGTTGTATCATATACTTTTGCAGTTATTGTTAGTACTTGTCCCTGTTTGATTGTCTTTTTATCACTTGATACTTCTATGCTCGCATTTCTTTTGGAAACTTGTATTTTTGCTTCATTACTTACAGATGAATTATATTTCTTGGTTCCAAGATAACTTGCTATATATTTGGTTGCACTTTTCATATCTAAATCAAGATTAATTGCTGTTGCTGCTACTCCGTTTAATACTCTTACTTTAAGTGGAAGTGATGTGCCTGTGAGTTTACCATCGTCTTTTAATGTTATTCCGTTGATTTTGAATATTACATATCCTTCATTTATCATTTTATCGTTGCTGTCAGTTACTATTGCATTAAGTACAAGTTTTTCACCCAATATTCCACTTGTAGGTGTTGCAATTACTTTTATATTGTGGGTAGGGTGAAGTAGTTGATCAATTAAATTCTTTATTGTGTCTACTTGATTATATAAATCTCCTATTTCTTTAATGATAGTACTAATATCTTTACTTCCATTTATTAATTTTGATACATTTAATTTTTCCTGAATTGAATTTATTAGATTAATTAGATTTAATCTTTGTGTAATGTTATTAATCACATCAGTTGAATTAGGTAGAGTTGTAGAATTTAATCTTTGTTTAAGATCATTGAGAGTTTTGTTAAGTGAATCAAGTAATCCTGTAATGTTTATTTTTTGAGAAATATTGTTATAAGTACCGTTAATGGAATCAATTAAACCACTTGCATTCAAATTATCTGTAAGATTATCGAGTGCATTATCAAGTGAATCAATTAAATTGGATGTATTTAATTTATCTGTAAGGTTATTAGCACTGTCATTTAATAACTTAGTATAATTTCCAGAATTTATATTATCTGTGATAGTATTTAAAGTATCATTAAGTAAACTAATTAAATCGCTTGCATTTAATTTTGATGAAAGTTTATTAACAGTATCATTAATTACACCAGCATAATCGCCAGAATTTATTTTTTCTTTAAGGTTATTGATATCTTCATTTAATGATGCCAAATAATCTCCTGAAGTTATTTTATCTGTAAGATTAGTATAAGTGCCATTGATTTTATTAATCAAATCACTCGTATTTAAATTTTCAGTTAGGTTTGCAAGGTTATCATTTAATGAATTAATCCAATTGCCTGAATTTATATTTTCTGTGATACTATTAATAGATTGATTTAATGAATTAATTAAGTCATCGTTATCTAATTTTTGGGTTAAATTATTAAGTGTATCGTTTAATTCACTGATTCTACCACTTGCATTTAACTTATCTTTAAGATTATTAATTGTATTATTTAATGAAATGATTAAACTATCCACATCAATATTAAGAAGTGAATCTTTAATCTGTTGTAATAATCCATTATTTGATGAATCAGTTACATCACCATCATCATTTGATGCTTCTTTGATATTTTTGTTATCAACGGTTATTGTTGGATTATTAATGATTGTTTCATCATCAGCATCCTCTGTTGATTCATTTTCAGATATATCATTTATATTCTCTTCAATTGTTAGATTTTCATCTGTTTGTGTTTGTTCAATATCATCAGAGTATGTGTCTTCTTCAATAACTTTTGTTGTATTATCGCTTATTTGAGTTTTTACATTTTTTTCTGTCTGTATATTATCATTGATATTATTATTGTCATTGACAATTTCTGATTGTGTATCCTGCATTACTTGTTCATTGACATCAGAAGTGCTGCTAACATCCTCAGAGACATCTGCAGCACTTACAATACTAATTAGTAAAGTTAGTAATGCAAGAAAGAAAATTAAATTTTTTATTTTCATAGTTATTCTTCCAATCATTATTCAAATTGAATAATTTTTTATCATATATTATATAACTAATTTCTATTATATAAAAATTATATCATATTTATTCATTTTTTATTTACATAATTATTGTATAATCTCTGAAATAATAATTTACCAAATGAGTTAAATCAAAAATTAGCTGATAATCCATGAATAACTTTAGAATGTAAATAATTTAAAAATAGATAAAAGAATTATATGTTATTGAAAGTTCATAATTCTAATTGGGAGACTTTTTTAGGCATTGGATTAACGGTTATACTTTCAATTTTACCATTTTTTATTTTGATTGTCTTGTCTGCAGCTGATGATAAAATCTCGTTATGTGTAACTATGATGACAGTTGTATTGAGATCTTTGCACATTTGCTGGAGTAAATTTAAAATGGACATGCCTGTTATTGAGTCAAGAGCGCCTGTTGGTTCATCACATAAAAGCATAGTAGGTTTCTTAGCAATCGCCCTTGCAATTGCCACTCTTTGCTGTTCTCCACCGGACAGCTGTGCAGGAAAACGATTTGCATGTGTTTTAAGACCAACCAAATCTAACAGTTCCTGCCCATCAATATCGAAATCCACTATTTCAGTCATCAATTCAATATTTTCCTGGGCGGTAAGGTTAGGAATTAAGTTATAAAACTGAAAAACAAAGCCAACATTATTGGCTCTGTAATTAGTTAATTGATTATCATCAAATAATTCTACGTGATTGCCTTTGACTATTACTTCACCTGATGTTACTGAATCGAGTCCACCTAAAAGATTTAGTAATGTGGATTTACCGGCACCGGATGGTCCTAGTATAACTACGAATTCTCCCTTACCAATTTTAAAATTCACATCATCCATTGCTTTTACAAAATAATTTCCAGATTGGTATGTTTTATTAACATTTTTAAATTCAATTAAAGTGCTCATAAGTATAACCTTCTATTTTTTCAATGTTTTTTATGCAATCAAGTAATTTGTAGAAGCGTATATTACTGTTATTTGGTTTATATCTTTCTTATAAATCATCATTTTATATTATATTATTTATTACTTAAGGTAATTTGCCATATCAAATTTTCTAATTTTTCGTAGGAAGTATAAATTCATAATCATTGAAACTGATATTATTATTACAAATGTCACCACCAAATTTGTAAGTGATATTGTTGGTACAAGATATATGTCTTTTCCGAACAATGTTATCAGAATTGATAGGATATAATAACTGATAGGTATGCCCAGTAGGAATCCAACAATAATGAAAGCTAAACTTTGTGTTGCCAATAACTTAGCAAGATAGGTGGTTTTAAAACCTAAAATTTTAAGTGTTGCAATTTCATTTTCCATTTCTGTAAATGATATCGAATTCAAGTTATAAAGAATTACCAGAGCCAGTATAACAGAAAAGATAATTAAAGAAGAAATAATTATCATTGAAGTTTCTTCCATCTTGTCCCATTGATTACTCATATCATTAAGATAAGTAACGGACCTGATGCCATCATAGTCCTGTGTAATATGTTTTGAAGTTACTATACTTGTCGGAGTATAATTAAAACCCAACTGCTCTAGTTTATGTGGTGACATGACCAATCCTTGAGAAAATGGACTTGAATGAATCTTATCAATCTTAATATGAATATCTTTATATGATCCAATAGTACGACAGTCTATTGTATCACCAACACTAATATTCATCATTTCAGCCATCTTTTTTGATATGGATACTTCATCTTCCTGAAGGTCTATCTTGTCATGATTATCATTGGTTAATGTAATTAAGTCACTGTTGTTTGTGACGACTAGCGACGCCACTTCCGTTTTATCCTTTATTATTTCAACTGATGATTCCATAATGGGACTGCCATTAACTTTTTGGGAAATGGAGTTAATTTGAGATAAATTTAAATCATCATCAATTATCAATTTGGATTCAAAATGATTAACATCATTAAAATACCAATCTTTTGAATCATCTATCTGTTCATATAGTCCTAACCCTGTAATTAACAATATTGTACATCCAAACACACC
>MVJJ01000149.1 GCA_003266145.1 Methanosphaera sp. SHI613 | reverse complement strand
GCCAGGTTGACCATACATAATGCCAGTTTCGGACTCATTGATCCCGGGTGAAAGTATGGTCTTTTGTGTGGCTTGTTGTCGAAGAAATGCTTCTTATCCTGCTGAACTATGCTTTTTGCTATTATTATCTTATTGTATTTTGATATGGATACTTCCTTATGTTCATTTATATGTTCTGTCGGATTAGTGAATATTAACTTGATTGTATATGCCGCGTTATCAAGTGATACTGGCATGTTAGATGATTGTTTTATGATGCCCCCAATGTTTCTTTCCAGTTCGTTTCTTGCTATCGGCCCGTTTCCTATTCTTCTGACTCTTACCTTGAATGAGTCATCGATGATTTCATCCCATGAAATTGATTTGACATCATTAATGACTTCTTCTATTGTAGTGTGTTTGATGTTCTCAAGTACTTCATGGGAATATGCAAGGTGGCTTCCAAGTTCCTCTACCATTGCATTATCAGCATTCACCTCAAGAATTATTACTCCGGGATATTCCTCCAGTATATCATATTCAATATCCAATGTTTCCATCCTTGCAATAAGTTCTGCCTTGGGCAGTGTTTCATTTTCTTGAGATAATATTATAGTGATTTCCATATGTTCTTAAGCCTCCTTACTCCTATTTTCGGTAATAATTTAAAGATTATTCCTGATTTGACCAATTGTTTTAATAATGGTGTTTGTGTATCCATATCACCATATTCAGAGATTATCTTATCCACATTGTTTTGCTGTAACTGTACAAACATGTAATCGAAGTCATCATCAGATAAATCCCGGATGATGCCTTGGACATTCTGCTGTGCCCTGAATTCATTATCATATCTTTTGTGATATTCCCGTTCATACTCTAATAAGTGTTTGTTATCGTTTTTATTTAGCATTAATTCCGATTTATCGGATGCTAACTTTGCCATGTTTGATCCTACTATTAAGCCACCGCCCGTTGTTGGCTTTATTTGACTTGCCGAGTCCCCTATAAGTATTGTATTGTTGTAAACTATTTTCTTGTCCTTATTGTATTTTGGAATTAAACCGGTATGCTTTTCTAGGATTACATCATCTTCATTCATTGCATTTTTAAGTATATTATCGGCTTCTTTATATGATTTGTCTGTAAATAGGCCTAAACGTTGTTTTGTATTGGTTAATGGTATTTTCCATAAAAAACCGGGTAGAATTTCATTATGAACTTCCAAGGTTACATTTTCCATATCCTGATTGCTTGTGTTTAGAGTGTATTGTATTGCAGTGAATGTTTCATCGGATAATGTAGGGTTCATCTTCTTGGAGGTTGATGATACCGGCCCACATGCTACGGCTATGATTTTTGATGTGTAGGTATTGTCTGCTGTTTTGATAACTGTATTTTCAATGTCAACATCAAGTACTCTTGAAGACAGATGTGGAGTTACACCCTCATCTATTGCCCTTTGAAAGAGGTGCTTGTCATAGTAAACCCTGTCAAGTACGTATGCTACTGTCTGATTTTTACTTACGTGCAATAGTGTCTTGTTTGGTGAGTAGATCTTTGCTCCTTTGACTTTATTGTAGATTATTTCATCCGGCACTTCCTGGCTAAGATTGATATTTGTCGAGACAATACCCGCACATTGCAATGGCTCACCTATCCTGTTTTTCATATCAAATATTGCAACATCAAATCCTTTCTTTGCCATGTGATATGCATAGGTAGAACCTATAGGGCCAGCACCCACTACTATTACATCATAATCTGTCATTTGATACACCTTTATCATATAAATCCTTAAATAATGAAATATTTAGGATTTTTTAAATTTTCTTTTGTTTAGGGACAATAGTTCATCCTTATCTAATCTTTTACTTGACCTGTCTTCCTTTTTATCATTAAAAGCCTCAGTTATGCCTGAATATTTACTATTGTCATTATTATTGAAATAATGTACATTGGAATCATTTTTATCAACGTAATCATTTCTTCTTGCATTATCCTCATATTCTTCATAATACTCTTCATCATTTACCTGATTGTAGTTAGGAATGTGGTCATTTTCGGAAGTCTGATTAACAGCATTGAATTCATGTCTTTGAGTATTTTTAGGGTTATCTCTTTGAATATAACCCTTATTATTTCCTGAATCATAATTGTTATAATGTGAATTGTTTTTAGATTGTTTATAGTCATTTCTTAGATTTTTGTGGTTTTCACCATAATCCTCGTGGTTATTGTAAGAGGGAACCGGTCTGCCCTGAGCATAGGAATAATTCAAATTATTAACTTGGTTAAGAATTATTTCCTCAACATCCCTTGGATTAGGAACTTCATCAAGAATTGTTTCGGCATTATCATGCCCTCCATAAATTACTATGTCTCCAGCGCCCAATACTCTTTCAAATATGGACTGTGAAACATCAATGTCCTCGACCTTGGAGTAGGGCATGCTTATTTTTTCCTTATTGAAAAGGCCTCTCTTTATTATTATACGTTTATCCGTTAAAGTGTAAAGTGTATTTTTCCAATCCAAATAGTCAAGTACCAATTTTATGATAATTATCAGAATGCATAAGAATAACACCAACTCTGCAATATATGTCATGTTAATAAATTGCAACTGATAGTTAGATTGCAATGTTCCCTGAATCCTATAAATTAAAGCCAGTATAGGACTGAACATGAAAACCAGTATGAACAAGATTATAATCTTAAATATAAAATTATCCGAATATAACAGCATATTTGGTTGAGATTCATACAATACACGTTCAGATGACATTCTATTAACTTCCTTATCAAAGTTACCTTTTGTCTTGGATTGTTTAGGTTTTGGCATCATGGATTAATAATCTCCAATATTTTTTCTAAATATGTTAAATATATATGTAAAACAAGAATAATATAGATATTTATTTTTTGAGATTCTAGTTGAAAAAAATCATAAAAAAGAAATTACCCAAGGAATAAAGATATGATTATGCATGATAAATATAACGTTAGAGAGGTTAATGTAGATTCCACACATATCCACTTAAGAACAGATATTAAGCAGGATAATCTTGAAGACATCATAATAAAACAAAGACAGATAATTTCAAATGCCATAAATAGATATCCACAATTCAATGGGTATGAAAGATTTGAATCAGATGTTGACGCTAAGTTAGGCGAGGGTGACAGGATAATAGAATTGATGATAAACTCAAGCAAAATAACGGATACCGGCCCTATGGCATCTGTTGCAGGAAGCATCAGCCAGATATGCATTGATTATCTAAGTGACCGTGGTACAAAGTATTCCATAATTGAAAATGGAGGAGACATTGCCCTGAAGACCAATAGAAAATCAATAATAAAAGTTTATGCCGGAGACAATGACTATTATAACAACATAGCATTTAAAGTTAATAAAAAAAGAAACGGATATGGTATATGTACATCTTCGGGGACATTCGGTCATTCAAAAAGCTTCGGAGTCAGTGATGCGACGATAGTACTTGCAAAAGAGGCCAGCATAGCCGATGGCCTTGCAACAAGACTGGCAAATATGGCCAATGGAGAAGATAATGAGGAGATTGTTAACAATGTTCTTGATGCTTCAGAGGATTATAGAGAATATTATGATGCCGTGATAGTGATAAAGGATGATTTGATTGCAAAAAATGGCCGTATTCCAGAATTGATAAGTATAAATGATGATGTCGAAGATAACCATGACATATAATAGTAAGAATAAACAGGATAAGAGTTGAATGATATGAGATACAAATATTTAATTCCGGTTATGATTCTGATGCTTTTAATTTCACAATCTGCAATATTTGGTGCATCAGATGAAAGTTCCGGTGATGATTTAGCCGATAGGATAATGGATGAAATCAATTCAATCAAGAATAAGCTGATTCATAATGAAACTTCCTCATCAAAGAGTATAGAAGTGACAGTACATGGCTATGACGAATTGAAAGAATGCATTGAAGAGTATAACAACAAGGACAACAATGAGTCTTATCTGATTAAACTGGAGGATGGAGACTATAATATTACAGGGCCAATCCTCTATAGAGGCAAAGACAGCAACAGCCAGGAGCTTATAATCGATGGAAATGGCCATGTTATCGATGGACAATATAAAAACAGGTTCATGCATTATGATAATGCAAACATAACCGTCAGGAATTTGATAGTGCAGAATACCGTGCATGACGATAAGGATCATGCAGGTGTATTTGAGATGATTAGCCCTGCAAATTTGAATGTTAAAAACTGTACTTTCAAAAACAACAAGGGAGACAAGAAGGGCAGCGTATTGACCAACAGGGGAAATGCTACAATAGTGGATTCGACCTTCATTAACAATACTGTAAATCATGTGGGTGGTGCAATCTGGAGTACGGGTGAATATGGCGGCTTGTTAAATCTCACGAACAATACGTTTAAAGAAAATATTGCCAACGAGGATGAAAACAATGAACGAACTGCAATAGTATACAGCCTGTCCGGTGGTTTAAACATAATAGATGAAAATACATTTATCAACAACAAGGGAAGATGCATTCACTGCTATAACCATACAAATACGAATATAACAGACAATCAGTTCCATCAGAATGTACTTGAGGACGAAAAAGTCATACGGGGAGGAGTTATCGATAACTATGAAGCAAACATAACAATAAAAAACAATGTCTTCGATGGGGATACTACCAATGGTGAATTGCGTGGAGGAATATTGTATCATGAAATAGGAACTCTTGAATTCATAAACAACACTGTGAAAAATACTCATACCCAAGAACATGTGACAAGTACGGCCTACTGCAGTAAGGGCGGAGTAATATTCAATAGAAATTCAACGGCAGTCATATCCGACAATACATTCAACAATAGAATGATTGGAAATCTAAGTAGGGGATGTGTGCTTTACAACAATATGGCAAACACGACTCTTGAAAACAATAGATTTGAAAATATCGTTGAAGGAAACGAAATACAGGGAGTGGTCGCATATACAGACGTTGCAGGTATTATAAATGCTAAGGCAAACAACTTCAACACGACATTAACCGGTAGTATTGTAGAGGACTTGGATAATGATAAGAACATTTATAATTCCAACCAGCCAATGGCCGAAAGTGATAATAAACGAGGTACTGTCAATTACAGCTAAAAAGATAGAAATAGTGGGCGTTTATATGAATGTATCCTGATTGATTACAGATTATCAAGACATACTTCTTTTAAAACCTGTGCATCAGGATTGTCAGGATACATTACAAGAACCTTTGTAAAACATTCGATGGCATCATGGAAGTTATCCAATTCCATATATGCCACCCCCTTATTGTTTAATATTATAGGATTATATTTATCGGTTTTTAAGGCGTTGTCATAGCATGATATTGCTTCGGCATATCTTTGAAGACCCAGAAGAGTATTTCCCTTGCTTGCCCACATATTAGCATCATCCATACGATTGTCCAGACATAACTCGATGGACTTGTCATATGCAAGTAATGCCTCCTCACTTTTTCCCAGCATATTCAATATCGTTGCCTTTTCATTCCATACCTCAGGATTTGTATCATCTATACGCAGTACATAATCAAAGAATTTGAGAGCCCTTTCAAAGTCGTTGAGCATTTCATATATCAATCCTCTCCAGTAGAGTACTGTGGTGTTTTGGGAATTACACTTTAATGCCTCGGTATTTGCTTCTAATGCTTTATCATAATCCCCCTTGTTAAGGTATGCTATGGCTATGTTATTGTAGAGGTATTCATTGTCAGGCTCTATTTTGATAGCCTTTTTATAGTGTTTTACCGCATCCCCAAATTGGCCAAGACGTGTCAGATTGTCCCCTAAACGATTTAATATATATGTATCACCCTTATCGTATTCCAGTGCAGCCTTATAGCACACGGAGGACTGTTCATATTTACCCAGTTCAAAGAGTACATCAGCCTTTTTGATAATCATTGATTTCTGATTTATGACAGGACCTTCCCACTGTTCTACAGGAAGCTTTTTGAATGAAAATACCTGAAACTCATCATCATCGGCGTGATTATTTGGATATGTTTTCTTGAGGTCATCCTCCAGTTCCCTAAGACTTTTATATCCCAAGTCTGATGCTAGGCTAGAATCATGGATTATTTCATCATAGGTTAGGATATTAACCTTGGTTACTTCTGCCTCGAAGAGCTTTTCACGTTCCTTTGAAAGAATATTCCAATAACAGTATAAACGGTCACCTCTATATAATGGTGTTTTCCATAAACGTCTGATGGTTATGTTACGTTTTCCGGTTATTAAATCAATATCCTTATTTTTAAATAATAATATCGGCATGTTCACACTCTTTTATTCTAGTTTTTTTATTGTTTGATTTCCAAATTGATTTGATTTAAGATGAATTTCGGGGATGGATGTGTCCAGTGATTGGATAATCTCCAGCAGGTCTTCCGGGTTTGGCTCGGTTACTGTTGCTAAGCTTGAATCGAATGTTAACCTGTTTCTGAATTGCTGTAGTGTGTACATGTTACAATCGATATCTGAAACTAATTTGACTACATCCTCTTTAGTCAGTAATGTCGGCACGTATGTTGTACGACACTCTAGAAATACTTTGTTCTGGTTTATTATGTCCATTGATTCTTTTATGAGTTCTTTAGTGTTTTTAGGATATACATCACTTATTTTATAGTATTCATCAAGCGGTGCCTTAATGTCCATGGCAACATAATCCAATGACTTTATCACTTGTCTGACACCACTTGGATGTAATCCGTTTGTATCCAATTTTATGAGTAAATTTTCCTTCTTTGCTTTTTTAATGAATTCCTTGACTACATCAACATGCAGTAATGGCTCTCCACCACTTATAACTATTGCATCGATAAAGTCTATATTTTCATCAACCTCATCCAAAACCTCTTCCACTTCCCATGGTGTGAATTTTTCATTCTTTAGAAGCTGGGGATTGTGACAGTACTTGCACCTGAGATCACATCCCGGTATAAACAGAACCAATGCCATTTTACCAGGATAGTCCAGTGAGGAGTATGTTGGTTGAATATTCATCATATCACGAAAAAAAATTTAATTTATTATGAAGATATATATGTAAAAAAATATTAATAAAGTTATTTTTTAAAAAAAGTACCACATTAAATCAAAAAAGAATTCTTCATCAACGATTTTGATATCATCTGAGCTATTCAAAAAAAATTATTTCTGAGGAACGTTTAATCAACGACCCCCAACATGAAAAGATAACAATGACATGTCAATATATGGACAACCTTCAATAATCCTGTTGGGTATAACCG
>MVJJ01000059.1 GCA_003266145.1 Methanosphaera sp. SHI613 | reverse complement strand
TTTTTTTCTATTTTTTCATTTTATTTTCAATATTGCATATAGTTCTAAATTTAATGACAAAACATTTTGTTGAAATGTTCTAAATTGAATTGTTGCATGTTCTCAAAAACTGGTAAAAAAAGAATTTAGATATATAAGTCAATATCTAATTGAGGTAGGAGTTTAACGGTATTTATCAGAAGTTCCTGTTTTGATTTATTGTTTGTTCTTATGATAAATGAGTTGACAACGTTGGCACCCTTTTTGTCTGCAGCCTTTTTTATCTGCTTTAATACGTTGGTTGCATTTGATCCGTTGGTTGTTGTATATATCATCACGTTTTTATTGTTGAAATCACAGTTTGATATGAATGTATTCAGTGCCGGTGAAATATTTCCCAGTGTTGATGGACATCCTAGTAATATGAGATTATACTCACTTAAATCAATGCTTTCTGGAGTTATCTCTGTAAGATTGTTTCTGAATGCATTGTAGTTGCTTCTTATATTGCTGAAAAAACCTTTCTTTCTGTTTAAATCCTTTATCTCCACAATATCTGAATCGTATCTTTCTTTGATGATATTGGATATGTATTGAATATTTTTCCCAGATGAGTATGCTATTAATGATGACATATTTAATCACTTATTAAATATTAATATTTAATCATTTAAATACTTAATTCTTGGATGGCCATCTTCGTGGATTTGATGATATCTGACGTGTTGCCGTTACATTTTATGCTGAATGCATTAATGACATTACCATTGCTTTTTCTGACGAGTTTTGCAAGTCTTTTTATGGAATGTTCACATCCTATGGTTGAATATGTATTAAATATTATCACGTCTTTTCCGCCAAAATCTGTTTTTCTAATAAATTTGGCTATTGCGGGTGTGACTGATGCGAAGTATACTGGTGTACCTATAAATATCACTTCATAGTATGGGTCTATTTCAATTCCATTAGGTTTTATCTGTGCAGAGTTTCGAATTGTTGGAAATAATAGTTCAGATAATGTCTTGTTTTCCCATAAGTCTATTACTTCTAGTCGGTGGGTCTTTAATTCACTTTTGAGTGTATTTGCGACAGTTCGTGTATTTCCACTTTTTGAATAATATATTGTTAAGCTTCTCATATTATCATTGATTAAATTTCTATTATCATCTATTGTTTTTATGTTAAATATATTTGTTTAGTAATTTATTAAAAATAACTTTAATTGATGTAAGTTTATTTTATTATTATGTCGTGTTCATCTCTTTTTTCTTGTTTTAGTTGAATTTTTTTCTTTCTTTTTTGATTTGGATATTGTATTTTTTACCCAAACTTTATATACTATGGGGGGTATAGTATATAGTATACCCATGGGGGTATAGGTAATTAATAATAAGAGGTAATCAAAATGGTAAAAACAGTAGATGATTTAGAACTAGGAGAAGTAGGAAGAGTAAAAAAATACAGAATACACGGTTCACTGGGAAAACACCTAAGAGAAATGGGATTAGTCAGAGGAACAACAATCAAACTGGAAAGAAAAGCACCACTAGGCTATCCTCTAGCAATACGTATACAAGGATTCTCACTAGCACTAAGAAAAGAAGAAGCAATGGCAATAGAACTCGAATAGTCAATCACTTCTTTTCTTAATAATTTTTAAAGACACTTATTCTATATTTTTCATTTCAATCCACAAATAATATTCTGATTTTATTTTAATTTTATCCATTAATCAAAAACTTATTTTCAAATAATGATTTATACTGAAGATTATATCTCAATAATTAAAATACATAAAAAAAGGTTGATGGGGGGTTAAATTTATAACTCTAAGTTATTCAAGGCTTCATCAGTCAATTCTTTAATATCCTTATTTTTAACCGCTAAGATAAAGGAATCCTTAACAGTTCCACCCTGGCTGATAATCATATTATTTATGACGTTTATGGTAGTTTCTCCACCGCTTCCCATCATGGTAGCAAAGCTGACACATTTAGTGCCGCTGAACTCATTTTCCTTGATAAACTGTATGATAGCAGGTGTAGGCTTGGATGCCCATACGGGAGTACCGATAAATATGGTATCATAATCGGTCAAGTCTACCTTGTCGTATTCGATAGGAGTCTCGTTTTCACGAAGTGAATCATAACCACTTTTGATAAATCCTAATAGGCCACCTCTTTCCTGTTTATCCTTAACTTCAAGTAACTGGGCATCAAACTCATCGGCTATCTGTTGGGCTACCTGTTTTGTATTTTCTGTACGTGAGTAATATATTACTAAATCTGTCATGTTAACACCTTCTATGGGTATAATCCTAATTCTTTTAATCCTTCGGTCTCATCAAATCCGCACATCAGATTCATATTCTGAATAGCCTGACCGGAAGCTCCTTTGACAAGGTTATCAATGGCGGATATAACGACAAGTTCATCTTCATCATCAAGTGATATTCCACCTATCTGACAATAGTTTGAACCGCGAACACTTGCAAGAAGAGGTATCTTATTGTCCTTAAGAACCTGTACGAACGGTTCGTCCTTATAGTACTCACTGTATAATGAGTAAATATCCTCAGCAGTAACATTGTCTTTGAGTAGTATGCTGTGGTTTGTCGTGATAATACCTCTTATAACAGGCACCAGGTGAGGGGTAAATGATACCTTGACGTCTCTTGATCCGAAGTTTCTTAGCTGTTCCCTTATTTCAGGGGTATGTCTATGTGAAGCGATAGCATAAGGTTTAACGTTATCACTACATGTAGGATAATGGCTGTTGGCAGTAGCCTTGATACCTGCACCGCTTACACCACTTTTACTGTCAAGTATTATCCTGTCTACAAGTTGGTTTTCAACTAATGGAAGACTTGAAAGAATAGCTCCTGTAGGGAAACATCCCGGATTTGCAATCAGGTTTGCTTCTTTAATCAAATCTCTGTTTATTTCCGGAAGACCGAATACAGCTTCAAGTTCTGGGTGAACATGGGTCATGCCATACCATTTTTCATAGGTTGGAACATCCTGGAATCTGAAATCTCCACTTAAATCCACTACCTTGGATCCGTTGTCCAAGAAGTCAGGCACTATCTTCATAGATGCACCATGAGGTACTGCACAGAAGACCACGTCTGCATCAACATCCTTATTTTCTGGATTTGTGAACTTCAAGTCCAGATCTTCTAGATGTGGATGTAAGGTGCTTACATCATCACCTTCACTTTTACGGCTTGTAACTGTTGTAATTTCAACTTTTTTGTGTCTGGAGAGTATTCTCATTAATTCTCCACCAGTATATCCACTAGCTCCTATAATGGCTACGTCTATTTTACTCATTTAATCAAAACCTTCCTCTCATTTTTTGAAATATATGCTTACATGTGTTTTGCAACATTTTTAAAGTGGGTCTTGGCCACTTTGTCAAGTATTTTTTTATCAATATTTTTTATATTGCTTTTTTTTGTTAGTCTTATATTATATCTTTCTTCTAATTCATTTAAAACTTTTTCATAGTGATACTTTGCAATAATACTACTTGTTGCTACGGGTATGAATCTTTCACCATTTTCTATTTGGATGACGTTTGAATTCGTATTTAAATATTCATCCATCTTTTTCTTGTCAAATTTATCAATAACTATGAGTGTATCGGTTGAATCAATCTGTTTCAACGCTCCTCTTATTGCAAGTGAATGCAAGTATGCCAATAGGTGATTCAAATTCTTGCCTTCCTTTCTAAACTTGGCATATAATCTGTTGTAGCTAAATGGCCTTAAAACTATAACCTCATGCTTAATGTTGATTTCCATAATTTTTTTATATAACTTTTCTATCTGATTTTTACTGAGCTTCTTGCTGTCATCAACCCCAATCCTCTTAAGTTTATTATTTTCACTCCTTGATGTAGCTACCGCACATACAACTAGTGGTCCAAACCATTCACCTTTACCAGTTTCATCAGAGCCTATAGTATACTCGTACTTCGATAGCAAAGTATTTGGATAATCATAGTCAGAATCATTATTTTCATGTTGGATTTTTTTGGAAGAATTTCCATGCTGTATATGTCCTTGATTTGATGTTAGTTTTCCTGACTTATCCTTGCCATCTTTTTCAGTGTCCGATTTTTTATTGTTCTTCAGGATATTTTCAAGATTTGACTCTAAAAAATCAACGGTTTGTGCATTATCTTCATAGACTAAAGAGCCTGAGTTATATAAAATAAGTATAATGCCTTCATCATTAATACGTACCTTTTCGTATTGATGTGGCTTCTGGTGTTCTAAACGATTGGTTTTTTCAATAAACAAGTTCATATCATTCTTGTTTAACTTAACTGATTTCATCATTATTACACCTTTAAAAAAATAATAAATAGTGGGGGAGATTAATTATTACTGGATATTTGTCTTATAATGCTCATCTGAAATTATTCACGTATCATGGTTCCAATACCATCCTTAGTGAAAATCTCCAGAAGAATGGAATGCTCTAATCTGCCGTCCAGTATATGGGCCGTTTTAACACCATTTTCAACAGCATTGATACATGTTTCAACCTTAGGAATCATACCACCCTTGATGATTCCGCTATCGACCAGTTCCCTTAATTCATCAACACGAATACGTCTGATGATACTGTCGGGATCTTCAGGGTCGGTCATGATGCCCGGTACATCAGTCAATACAATTAGCTTTTCAGCATCAATTTCTGATGCAATTGAACCTGCCACTGTATCAGCGTTTAGGTTAAGAGTATTTCCATCATTGTCAATACCTATAGGTGATATTACAGGTATGTAATTGCTACCTGTCAGGTCTTCAATCAATTTTGAATTAATATTATCAATCTTTCCGACATATCCAAGGTCAACTTCCAATATTTCTCCATTTTCATGTCTAATCTTTGCAGGATCTCTCTTGGATGATTCAAGTAAAAAGTTATCCTTACCGGATATTCCTATTGCCTTACCGCCGTGTAAACAAATCTTTGACACGATTTCAGTATTAATTTTACCTACAAGTACCATCTTAACGATTTCCATGGTCTCCTGGTCGGTAACCCGAAGTCCTCCGATAAATTTAGGTTCCTTACCCATCTTATCCATGGAACGTGATATTTCAGGTCCACCACCGTGAACAACAACAGGTTGCATACCCACATATTTTAAAAGAACTGTATCCCTTGCTGTTGAGCTCATTGCAGCCTCATCAATCATTGCATGTCCACCATACTTAATCATGATCTTCTTGTCATGAAACTTCTTAATGTATGGTAGAGCCTCTATTAAAACGTTACTAATGTTAAATTCATTATGGTCTTCCATATTTTCACCCTTTTTTCTTATCTAAATTATTATTATATTTATTTTCATGTTGTGTAATCAGCGTTTATGTGAACATATTCACAGGTCAAATCACAGCCATAGCTGGTGGCACTGTAGTTGCCGTCATGAAGGTCGACATCTATGAACACGTCCTTCTTTTTCATTATATCTTCTGCCTTTTTGAGAATGTCCTCATCATCATATGTGGTTACATATCCCTTATCCACGATAACTGCCTTATCAGTCTTTGATGATATTGATATTGACACGACATCCGGATCAAACTCAACACCACTATAACCCATTGCGGATATGATTCTACCCCAGTTAGGATCAGCACCCTTTAGCGCGGTCTTTACAAGACTGCTTGAGACTACACTTTTGGATACTTTTATAGCATCATCTAATGTTTTTGCCCCGCTACATGTTACTTCCATGAACTTTTCGGCTCCTTCACCATCTTTTGCTATCTGTTTGGCCAGGCTCATACACACATAGTCAAGTGCTTCTTGGAAGTTATCATCAACCTCTTTTTGAACATCTCCAGTTGCCATTAGTATAACGGTGTCATTTGTACTTTCATCACCATCAACCACGACCATATTGAACGATTTCCTGACTGCCTTATTAAGGGCATCTTGAAGTGTGTCCTTATCCAATGCCAGGTCCGTTGTTATAAATCCAAGCATCGTACCCATATTAGGGGCTATCATACCAGAACCTTTACAAATACCGGCTACTCTAAATTTTGTACCGTCATTTAATTCAGCCTCTACTGCACACTCCTTTTTAACGGTGTCAGTGGTCATGATGGCCTCGGCCGCATCGGTAGCATTCTGTCTTGAATTTGAAAGCCTTTCAAGTGACTTTTCGGCAACCGGCTTTAATATCTCAAGAGGCATTTGTCTTCCTATAACACCTGTAGAACACACGGCAACATCCTCTAATGGTACGTTAAGCTTATCAGCCGCTAATTGTGCTAGTTCCAATCCCTTTTTGATTCCTTCTTCTTTGGTGTAGCAATTGGCATTTCCACTGTTAACAATAATAGCTGATATCTTTCCATCGGCGATATGCTTTCTTGTAATGCTGATTGGTGCTGCATATACCTGGTTTGTCGTATATACTGCCGCTGCAGTGGAGTCTTCATGGTATATTATTGTAACTCCATATTTGCCTTCCCTATAACCGCTGACTTGGATAGTGTCAATAGAACATATTCCCATATCTAATTCTTTCATCATATTTCTCCCTTCAAATCAATAATTTATTCATTATTTAAAAAATAATAACCATCATTTGGTCAATTTAAAAAAAATAGAAGTTTATATAATGGATTATATCCATTATTTATCGTCATTGTTTAACAAGTTATTAAGGTACTCCTTAATCCTATCGGATAACGTTGCATTCTCATCCTCATAACTATTGTATGAATTGCTGTTGTATCTATTTGAGTTATAGTTTGATGAGGAGTTATAATAATTATCGTTTGAACTGTCATTTGATACTATGTTACTTACTCCATCACCTGTGTCTTCAATGATGTTATCAAAGTGAATGAATATTGACGCAACACTACCGAATATAATTGCTAATATTCCAACAATCAACAATATAAATAATCTTGATTCAAGTTCTGCTTTAATAATAATCACCCGACTAATTGGTTATTGATGCAAATAGGACGGCTATTATCATAGCGGCAAATCCTATCCATATGTTCTGTGTATTCCATCCTATGAGAGTTGCTAAAAATACGAATATGAATACTCCAGCTATCATCAACTTCTTATTTTCCAGAAATTCCAGTGCAGACCTGGTAAACGGTGTTGGAATATAATATGCATACTTACCGTTTGCTATGTCAAAAACGATAACCGGCGTGTCATCATGTATCTTAATGGAATCGGTCAGATGCGCATTTTCACCAGCTTCACGTCTTGACTTTCCGATACCTATACGTAAGTTAAGGTTATTATTCAAAGCATACCATGCACAGTCCAATGCAGTCTTAAGTGCTATTTCCTTATTGGCGAAGTTGATTATAAGGTCATCTCCACCAATACGATATCCTTCTATCTTTCCATTACTTTCCGTTGCAATATACTCATTGATGTCATTCATTATCTCAATGAGCTTGTCCTTTCCATATTTTGCAATAAAACCTGTGGAATCCTTGGCGTCTATGTACATGAAGTTGTCAATTTCTGCGGGTGTAAGATGAACCATCTTATCTGTAGGTTTTTCTTCGAATATAACTCCATACTCTCCACCTAACTTTGTAAATGCCACTCCTGAAACTTGTCCTATCTCATTGTTCATTTCAATAGCTCTTTCAATGGATGCGGCACCGGTCATACCGACGGATCCTCTTACGTTACAGTTATTGTTCATACCTATTTTAATTAACTCTATAGCTATCCGGATAGCCTCTTTCTTTGAGGGCATATGGCTTACAAGCTCTGAATGGCTTTTCTCTATAATCTTTCCATTTGCCTCTGTTATGATATCGGCGAATGATTCAATGATACGATTAGGCTTAAAAAGTTCTATGTATAGATAACGGTCACTACCCATTATTATGTTACTAAGTAAGGCAAATTCGTTTATTGAGTTATCCGCAGGTTTTATTTCGATAAACTTCCTGTTTTTCGGCAAGTCCCTTTGGTCAATTTCACGTTCCAGATTTTCGAATATGCTCTGGCTGTTGATTGTTGCCGGTTCAACCTCAACAAGCATGGTCTTTGTCAGGTTAATCAGGCCCACATATTCTGTTTCCAAATCATTCGTTGCAAAATACTTAGTACCAATACTAATA
Organism: Methanosphaera sp. SHI613; assembly: GCA_003266145.1. GTDB lineage: Archaea > Methanobacteriota > Methanobacteria > Methanobacteriales > Methanobacteriaceae > Methanosphaera. The sequence continues at coordinate 11,829 of MVJJ01000059.1, read as the reverse complement.
ACTTTCTTATTTAATAGTCGGCTAAAAAGGCTTTTTGTAATTCCATCAAAAGCCATTTATCTCTTACCTCCACGTTCGATAGAAATTTCAAATTGACCCGGTTTTTCCATTAGCATACTTGGCTTTACAGATACTATAGGGAATTTCCATGTTCCCAGTCTTGAAGCAAGAGTACTTGCGATATTTCTTGAGTTATGTTTAATAAATGAATAATCTGAGTCATTTATTATGATGTTTAAGTTGTATGGACTTTCCTCAAGTACTTCATCAGAGTAGATTATGTTCAACTCGAATGTTCCCGGTCTTGTAAATAAGTCATTTCGCACTGCTACAAGAGGGGAATGATCCAGGTTTAACTTGTTTCTGACAGTTACTGCAATTGTTCCGGCATTACGTACAGCTTCCTTATAATCCTTAGGATTTACAAGTACGAATATTAGGAAGTCACAATCTTCCATGTCATCATCTACAAATCCGACCATCTTATTGAGAATAGGTATCTTAAGGAATACGTTTTCTAATTTTGAATCTATAGCGTTGTCCTCTTCATTGCTTACTCTACTGATTGCTTCCTGTGCAACTGCTAATCCGCTGAATTTCCTGTTTTTCTTGGATTTATATACGTCGAATCCACGTCTTTCAAATTCATTTAATGATTTAGAACAGATTTTTTGAAGTATATTTTTTACTTTTTTAGGTGGTGCTGGTTTACCAATTTGGAATCTACCATTTTTTACCCTGTATGGTAGTCTTCTACTTGGAATATCCTGGAATTCATCCTGATAGTCTCTGAAAAAATCATTTGATAATATTTTAGCATCCTTTTCATATGCTAGGTTTAATATATAATGATCTGCGATGGTTCCAGCAGGTACTGGGAAAACCTCGTCGTTTCTAATCATTTCATTAAAGCTATCTTTATCATCAATTTCATGTCGTAATGGTGCATCAGCTAATACTATTGGTTCATGTCCTAATTTTTCAAGCGTGCTAATAGCCACTTTTAGAGTTTTAAGACTTGGAGTTATTTTTCCTGTTTCTTCATTGGGTTGTTGTCCATAATATGCTACGTTTGACCCATCAACAATTACTTTCAAAAGATCACCTTTATATTATTTTTTTTCATCTTTAGTCTGTTCTATTATTATAATATATATCTATATAAATTTCCTTATATTTATCTTTGATGTTTATCATAATAATTATACTAAAAATATCACAAATAAACATAAATTTATATTAAATGATATGGTATTTTTTTCTATAAAAAAAGTTTTTTAAAGCAAAAAAAAAGGGTTGGATGGTGAATTTATCTATTCTAATTTCATTATGGCTTCTGCCAGGTCTCCACCAACTTCTTCAAGTACTTCTCTGGCTTTATCAGCACTTACTCCGGTCTGACTTGCTACAAGTTCCACGTCATCATCAGATATTTCGACCGTTGCCTCATCACTGCTTCCTTTAATTCTTTCTTCAGCATCTCCTGATATCTGATATGTTTCCTGTCCCATTGCCTTCATAATACTGACTTCAGCATTTTTAATAACTATTTCCTTATCTTTGAGGGTAATTACAACTTGTTCAACATCATCAAGTTCTTTCATATTCATACCCATTTTTTTCATCTGTTTTTCCATTTGTTTTAATTGTTTAGCATTTATTTTTCCACCAGGGAACATAAAAATCCTCCTTAGATTATTTTCGGTAAATCGATTATCATAAGTTATATGTTAATTTATATTATTAATATTATAATAAATTAGTGTTCCTTGAACTACCTTAATTTTATTCATAATTTAATTTGGGGTGTGACAATATTTTGCTATAGGGATTGTATTATTTATAACAATACATTCTAAAGAAAATCAGAACATCAATTAGAAAAATTAAATATAATATTCATAAATAATGTTATAAATCATGGAACTGGATTGTACTACGTTCTCCAATAAATTGAAAAAAAAATAGAATGAAAAGATTATATAATCTTTTTAATAAGAACGGATGTGTTGTTTACGTTTCCCTTAGGCAACATCCTATTTTCTTCATGGAATCCACGTAAATCAACATCCTTCACAGGTTCATACAGCATCTGTCTCATTCCGGAGTATGTCCTATAAAGTATGGGTGTATTTGTATCAACTATTTCCCAGAGGTTACCGAATACCTTGCTTTTTGGTATGGCGAATGCCGCAACCATGATAACGTCATAATCAAGGTATTTAACGTATCTTTCATCACCTATTACTATTTCGATGTCATCTGCCAGACCCAGACGTCTTATGATGTGACGAGATAGTTTTGCAACGCTTGGCTCCACTTCTATTCCAACACATTTACATCCGAACATCTTGTTGAACATTATCAACGTAACAGGAAGAGGTCCGCTGCCTATAAATACTAGTTTGGTATTTTCATTAAATGGTACGAGATTTGATTCATTGGTAAGTAATCCTTTATATCTTTCATAGAAATGGAATGTATCAAGCACGTCCCATGCATTGTCTCCACCTTCTATTATCTCATATGCATTTTCTCTTTCCAGTCTTGCACCGATGTAGATGTAGAAGTCTCTTATTGTTTCTAATGAGTTGATCATTCCTTCATCAGAGAGGATTAATTTTGCTGAATCATAGTTGATGCTCTCATCATGTGCAATCACTTCTATATCATCGAGTATTGGGATAAGTTCGTCTAAACTGGTTTCATCGATGTGTTCTTTTCCTATCTTGTTTAATTCAATGGCTATTTCTCTTATTTTTGTCCAATATTTTTTAGAACTCATGTTTCTCACTTCTTAGTTTATTTTGTTGTGGTTGGTCGTATTACATTTTTGTACTTACCATATTACTATTAAGTATGTAACAATTACTATTTAAGCTAACTGTAATGTTTGGAGGATATTCATTAATGATTTTCGGATATTGGATTTTGAAGACAGCTCTGATTTTCTAGAAAAATGATTTATATGATGGTTACCCATGTAAAACTATTTAAAAAGCAGTTATGCTCTCGTTAATGCTATCCATTTTAAAAATAAGTTATTAATTATTCATGCTTTAAAAAAAGGAGTTTTCAAGATGACATTAGTCATCCTTTTCATGTTCATTGTTATAAATTGCTATTTCACTGACTAGCTCATCGATACGTTTTCTCTGATCGTTCATCTTATTGTATAACTTGAACATGGCATAATATGCTAATATGATTGATGCTATATACAATGCATCCAAACCTCTGCCCAGGCCAAATAATGATGCAATCGGTGTTGTAATTTGAGGGAATAATGATACGATGATTACAAGAATCCAAATTGCAATCCATGCCACTAATGTGGCAAGACTAAAATTGTTTTCATAATATCTTTTACTGGAAAATGCTATTGCAATAATTGCTATAATTATTATTATAATCTGATAAGTAAACATGACTAACACTTCCTATTTTTTAAGGGTTTCATTAAGAAACTCCAAAACAATCTTGATACCGACAATGGTATTAGTACCCTTCTGGATTGTACGCTCATCATAAATGGTAGTCATGGGAACTTCCATGAATCTCAAATTCTTCCTTTTGATTTCACCAATAATCTCGGATGAAATACCATATTGTGGACTTTTCAAGTCCAGCTTACGTGCAGCATCACTTGTAAAAGCTCTGAGACCTGACTGTGAATCAGTAACCATCTTTCCCTGAAATATGTATGTGATATAATTCATAACAGTATTTCCGAATCTACGGCCGGTTGGCATATCACTAAAGTCACGGGATGCTATGACAATATCTGCCTTACCCTCCTGAAGGGGAGGATACATATTGTATAAGTCATCCGGATTATGCTGACCATCTGCATCAAAGGTAATCATTATATCAGCACCTCTTTTAAGTGCTGCCTTGATACCTGTCTTGATGGCACCTCCAAGGCCGACGTTAATTCTATGTCTATAATAATACACCATTGGATTATATTTTCTTACCAGGTTCTTTGCGATAGTTGGCGTATTATCCTTTGATCCATCATCAATAATCAAAACTTTAAATCCACGTTCTACAAGGCCATCAACAACTTCCTCTAATGTGTCTTCCTCGTTATAACTGGATAAGATAATGTATATCTCTGATGTAATTGGTGGAATATCTTTCTTGTCCATTTTATGACCTCAACTAGAAATTTTTTTTATAAAATTCAATTTTTGTTTAATACTATTTATGTAAAAAGTAGCTAATAATAATTATCATAATCCTGCAAATTGCATTGAATTAATCATGAAGGGGAATTCTGATAATTAAACGACACTTCCCATTAATAAAAAAGTATATTTAATACAAAAAATATAAAGTTAATTAATAATGAAAGAGGCGTTTTATTTATGGATAGAAAACTAGTAGGTATTTTGGTTGTAATACTTCTAATCATAATGCTTATATATGGAGTTCTGGCGTATAACTCAACATATAATGCAAAAATAGGATCCTCATCCGTGTCAATACCAGAAGGATTTCAATCAGAATATGATGGTAATGGTACAAAAATATATAATAATGAATCGGAATATGTTTTACATGAATTAGACAGGATAAACACATTAGACTCACTAATTGAACAGTATCATCTTGAAGGAGAAAATTATACTATCGACAGTAAAATATATCCATTAGGATTGGTAAATTTAACAAGTGTAACAGTAAAACAAAATGATAAAACAGTAGATACCTTCTACTACTATGAAAAGAACGAGAAAGTATATAAAATCGATGTAAAAGGTAACTACAACAAAACCGCTATTCAGACACTGGTAAATACAACAACCATAAATCCAGTACCATTCATATAATAGTTAAAGACTATTATCTTTACTTTTTTTTGAAATATGATATTTTATTCTTTTTTTAGATTATCCTTATCCATGTTGCTTTCCTTAATAATATATATTGGCCTGTTTTTTGTTTCGATGTAAGTCTTTTCCAGGTACTTTCCAAGCACTCCGATTGACAGCAATTGAATACCACCCAATAGCAATATGATACTAACCGTAGAAGTCCACCCTGCAACTGGATTGGAATACAATATTTTTCTTAGAACCAATACTATAATCATAATGAAGGATACAATAGAAAAAATTATGCCCAGAAATGTTGAAATGGATAACGGGATGGTGGTAAAGGCTACAATTCCCTCAATTGAATAATTAAAAAGTGACCAGAACGACCAGCTGCTACTGCCGGCACTTCTTTGAATATTCTCAAATTCAAGCCATTTAGTGTTAAATCCCACCCAGTTGAAAAGTCCCTTTGAAAAACGATTATACTCACATAATTCCAGTATTGCATCCACTACCTGTCTTGTCATCAAGCGGTAATCACGAGCTCCATCAACAAGTTTTACATCACTAATACTGTTAATTAGTCTATAGAAGAGCCTTGCAAAAAAGGACCGGACAATAGGCTCGCCCTCACGGGAGGTTCTTCTGGTTGCGACAATATCATAATCCTCATGTTCAACGATTTCAAGCATGTCCACTATCAGTTCCGGAGGATCCTGAAGGTCAACATCGATAACCACGACATAATCACCCATGGACTTATCCAGTCCCGCATACAATGCTGACTCCTTGCCGAAGTTTCTGCTGAATGAAATGTATTTAACAGCCGAATCCAAGTTGGCCAGTGTCTTAATGTTTGTTAAAGTATCATCCTTTGAACCATCATTAACAAAAATAATCTCAAATGAGTAATCATTTAAAAGAGTGGCTGTTACTTCTTTAATCTTATCATAAAAAAGATTGACGGATTCTTCTTCATTATAACATGGAACTATGATGCTGACTAATTTCATACTTTAACCTGAAAATTTATATATACTAAGATATCTATTCTATCAAATATATTAAGATTTTTTCATATTCTATTTAAAAGGGTCAAGAAGATTAGTTCATGGCAAATTATTTTTTTTGTTTTAAAATACTTTTGGCCAAGTCTCGATTAAATATTTAAATAATATTTAAAAGATATTACTATTTACAGATAGGCAATTTTTTTTGCTTTTGTTAATGATTTTAAGGCTTAAAGCGACAAGGATTGCTTTTTTATTTCAGGTCTAATCATTAAATGGATAAAATTATAGCGTGTTGATATTATGTTCAATAAGATAAATAATAAGTTAAAGATGCTTTTTATCATAATATCTTTTATGTTAGTGGTATCACCGGTTGTTTTTGCCGATAATACTGTTGACAATGACAATATTATCGAAGATAATGTTGTATCAGATGATGCTGCATTAAATGATAATACATTAAACGAATATGATAATGGCATTGAAAAGGAAAAAGAAACAAATATGAAAAAAGACGGTGGCAATACGATATATGTCTCACCGAATGGTGGCGGCAGTGGGTCAAGTCTGTCGGATACCACTTATATCGATGATGCCTTAAGTAAGTTGGATGATAATGGGACAGTATACTTGACTGCTGAGGGAGATAATAATCTATATCAACTATATGAAGTGGGCATTAATCATGAAGTGCTAAAAAACACTACAATAAATGTAAACATTGTAGGAGACTCAAAAAGCAATATCCGTTTGAAAAGTACTTATTTCATGTTTGATATAAGAGATGTAAATTTAACAATTAGAAACGTAAACTTCGTAGATAGCTACTCCCCTTATTATATGGGTGTAATTATCAGTCAATTATCCAATGTTTCATTTATAAACTGTTCATTTATAAATTATACTGGAAGTTATGATGATGCATCATTCATATACTCCATTTATTCAAACATGACATTCACCAATTGTACATTTAGGGATAGTAATCTGTCAAATGGCAGTTCATTCATCTCCTGTTATGTCAGGCGTGTCATGGGAGAATATATCAATAATCTGCCGGTTCAATATTACTCCTATACAAATATGAAATTTACAAATAACATCTTTGTAAACAATACGGCCAGTTGCAATAGTAACCTGTTATTCTTTGATTGTGCCGACAGTATAGAATTCTATAACAACAGGTTTGAAAATAATACAGCTGTAAATGGTTTGATCCGTTCATACCTTGGATTCAATGATTCATTCATAAAAAACACCTTCATAAACAATGATGCAAATTGTCTCTACCTGGCATACTCTGATGGGATTGTAAAGTCAAATGTTTTCAAAAACAATAAGGCGCCAATGGCTGCCGGAATACTGATGGTAAATGGTGAATATAATCTTACGGATAACAAGTTTGTCAATAATCATGTGGATACATTTGGAGGTGCCATAGTTAATTTGGGATACTATCAGATAAACATGACCAAGTGTATCTTCGATAATAACTCCGCATTATATGGTGGAGCCATATATAATGTCTATGACTGTCTGAATGTGACCAACTCTAATTTCACATCAAATAAGGCCACCCTTGGTGGAGCATTATATTACATGTTCAATGATACGAAGATAACAGCATTATCATTCAATCCGGATATACCATTGAACAATCCTAACATTGTCAAAAATTCCTTATTTGAATCAAATACTGCAGATGAAGGTAATGTTCTCTATATTATTAGGAGTAATGTTCAATTCAATGAAAATGCAGTATACAATAAAAAACTTGACGAAAACCTAATCACAATCAAGGAAAACGCATCAGTAAACCTGGATGAAAACTGGTGGGGATGCAATAATCCAAACTATGGTGTGTTAACCGCTGGATTCATACCTGATAACTGGATAATAATGAATTTCACCAATACATCCTCGTCAAATCCGATTAATCTAAAAGTAAGTCTTAACAGGTTAAATGACAACAAGCAATTCAATGGCAATATCCCACAAAGACTTGTACAGTTTGCTGCAAAAACAGGTAACTTCAAATTCAACCAGTCAATGATAACAAAAACATTAACCAATACATATAACGGTACGGACATTGTATATGCCACCATTGACAATGAAAAATTACAGTTAAACGCCAAACAGGAATTATGGATGAGTGTTGCTGATGTTAAAACAGTGGCAAATAAGACAGTAACAATAACGATAAACACTGTAAATGATTTGAAAAATAACATAACAGTCTATGTTAACAATAAGTTAATCAAGAATGTAAAGGCAAATAATTCCATAAATGTAGATTATTTTGTTGGTAATGCCTATAAAACTGCAAATTATACCATAAATATTTATTATGCTGGTGATTCCAAGTATCTGGCAAAGAACATGACGGCCCGGTTGGAGGTAATCAACATAGACAAAAACACTATCAATAATATAATCACGCCACTTATCACAAAGAAAAGCAATTACACCACAGATTTACCTGCAAAATACGATCCGAGAATAACAAATTCCACAACACCACTAACCAATCAGGGAAACAGTGGAAGCTGCTGGGTATTCTCATCAATAAATACTCTTCAGGAATGTATAAAAAAACAGACAAATCAGACATATGACTTTTCAGAAAACAATGCAAAAAATAACATAGCAAAATATTCAATAATAGGAGATAATGAGAAAACACCAAACGACGGCGGATCAGGAATTGAAATGATATCCTACATGGTGGGATGGTATGGTCCGATACCTGAGTCAACAGATGGATATGCAGATTATAGTGTCATATCCCCTTTATACAACAGTTCATATCACGTGCAGGATGTAATCTTTATTCCAGAACGTAAGAAGATAACCGACATCAACCAAATAAAAGAGGCAATCTATAATTATGGAGCAGTACAGGTAGTATACTGTGCCGGTTCAATCGATACAAACATTTATCATAATATATATTATGAAGACAATCACGGAGCAACGCTTGTCGGATGGGATGACAACTATGATAAAAACAACTTCCAGGCATATGATGGGGATAATACAGTAACGCCTAAATCCAATGGGGCATTTATCCTTAAAAACAGTTGGGGTGGAGGATTTGCAGATGACGGATACCAATACCTATCCTATTATGATTTAACATATGGTGGATTTAACGATACAAACGGTTACAATCTAGAATTATACGCTTATCTATTAAACAACACTCCTGAATACTCCAACATATACCAGTATGATGCACTTTCAACACAGAAAATACCATTTACTGATAAGGCAAGAATGAAAAACAAATACATCGCCGATAAAGAGGAAACGCTTGCGGCAGTTGGAACATATTTCATTGATAAAAGCAGTTATAAACTAAAAATCTACATTAACGGCAAACTCATGCATACCCAGCAGAACAATATAACCCAAAAAGGCTACAGAACCATTACATTAACCAAATATTATCTATTGAATGCAAATGATGAAATGACTATCGAAATGGAAATAAAGTCACTTGAAAGAAACACCACTGAAATATACTATCAATACAAGGAAAATCACAATGAGAACTATCATGAAAACCTCTCCTACATAAGTTATGATGGGAATAATTGGCTTGACTGTTATGAATATTTAAACAAAGGTGCAATAGCCCTCAAAGCATATACATTAGAAACACCAGTCATAGACACTACCACAAAGACAGGAAATAATACACTGACAATCAAGACAACTATAAGAAATAATGATAAGCCTGCAAACATAACATACATCCTAAACGGTAAAACACTTAAAGATTCTAATGATAAAATCGTGAAAATAGCAGTCAATTCCAACACTACCAAGACAACAACAGTCAATATTGGGGACTTAAGTGAATACACATTAAAAACAATATACACCTCAGAAGAATATAAAATAGAGGAAGTAACATCATTCGTTAAAAACAACACCACATTAAGCATTAAAACAAACAATTCAAAGCCATGCATAAATGATCAGATTACAATAACCGTTCAACTGTTAAGCGATAATACAAGGCTAAAAAATCAGAACATCAGCTTAACTGTTGGAAATAAGAATTACACACTTCTAACGGATAATAATGGAAATGTAAACATAAGCATAAAACTACAATCCGCCGGTAATCAGACAATAACTGCAAAATATCTTGGAAATAGCAATTACAATGGATGTAATGCTACTTCAACATTCAACGTTCAAAAAATAACTCCAATAATCACATTAAATGCTACTACTCCATCAGTAGTTGGTGATAAGATTACAATAACACTAGCAGTTAAAGATTCAAACAATAAAGCTGTAACGGGCAGTATAACAATTAAATTGGATGATAAAAATATCTCCACATTAAACTTATCTGGTGGAAAAGCCACAACAACCACAACCGCTTCAAGCGGAACACATAATATTACTGTTGTATACAATGCCAATAATATTTACAATCAAGCATCAAAAACTACCAGAATACAAGTAAACAAATTAAACACCACCCTAATGTTGACAGTAAACAACACATCCCCTCGTGTAAATGATAAAATCAAAGTAACAGTCACATTAAAGGACAGCAAAAATAAATTATTGACAAATCAAAACATCAGCTTACAGATAAACAAGAAAACATATACATTAACTACAAACAATAAGGCAACCGCCACATACATCTACACATTAACCAAGAATGATAAGGGAATGAACATCACAGCAAAATACAATGGAAACAATACACACAACCCAGTAAACAAATCATTAAACATCAACAGAAAATACAAAGTGGATATGGAACTACTCACAGGATCATTCGACTCAAAACCGGGAGATACTGTAAAGCTTATTGCCCATATAAAGGACAATGGAGTAGACATTGATGGGGGACAACTAGTATTCAAACTAAACGGCGTATCCTTAAGGGACGATAAGGGTAGTGCCGTAGTGGTAAGTATCAAAAATGGTCTGGCAGTACTCGAATATAAAATACCTGATACGCTCGGTGCTCGTACACACAATCTGACGGCAGTATATGCATCCAATACATATGGAAGAGTAGAGCTAACCACGCCAATGACAATAAACAAGTACTACACACATATTGACGTAAATCCAGTATACACCACAACCTCATCAATACAGGTTAAAGCCCAAGTGGTAGACCAGAACAACCAGGCACTTAATAAGCAGACTATTATGTGCATAAAGCTAAACGGTAAAAGTTACTCCTTCAACACGACAACAGGGACAATAAACTATAAGATAACACAAACACTTAAGGATGGATACTACAACATGACAATCATATCCGGTGAAAACGGTAAATACCTTGGAGCAACAGTTAAAACAGTACTAATAAAGTCTACTGCAATCATTAAGACAAATTACATAAACAATACATTGAATACAAAAACAACCAGTAAAAGTGGTGATACCAAGACAAGTAACATCATGAGCATACTGACCGGTTCATCAACGGTAAAACCTGGTGACAGGCTTAAACTAATAGCACACCTCTCAGAAGATCAGGTGGATATAAACGGTGGACAATTGGTATTTAAACTAAACGGTGTATCACTTAAGGATGAAAATGGCAATGCCGTAGTGGTAAATATCGAAAAAGGCCTTGGAATACTTGACTATAAAATACCAGACACACTTGGTGCACGTACACATAACCTTACGGCGGTATATGCATCTAAAAAGTATGGAAGAGTGGAGTTAACAGCAAGCCTGACCATGAACAGGTTAAACACACACATCGAAGCAGATCCAATCTTTACAAGCAGTGCTACAAACTATGTTCAGGCAAAGATACTTGATGACAATAATCAACTCATAAACAAGCAGACAAGTGTAGTTGTAAAAATTGACGGTAAAAGCTACTCATTCAACACTACAACAGGAACAATAAACTACAAAGTACCAACAACACTATCCAAAGGACTGCATCAGGTGACAATCATAGCAGGTGAAAATGGTAAATACATAGCAAG
>MVJJ01000120.1 GCA_003266145.1 Methanosphaera sp. SHI613 | reverse complement strand
GAAATAGTAATTACAAGTGATGTTGCTAAACAAGTCGAATTCAACGACTTGATTGACATTGAAGGATACTTCACAGTCGATGGACAACAGGCAAACTTTGATGTAATCGAAATATATGATAATGATAAATTAATCGAAGCAATCGAATCATGGAATTCCGAAGGTGCAATATTCTACACATATGATGCAGTTGCCCTCGGTAAACATACACTTAGATTCGTATTTAAAGGAAATGAAACACACAACCCAACAGAAACAAACGTATCATTCAACGTATATAATCCTGATGCTGCAGAAAGCTACATAGACTTTGTCATGGACAGTACTGTAGATTCAGGTGAAACACTTGATATAAATGCAATATTACATGCTACAGATGATGATGAAACACCTATTGCAGATGCTGCAGTATTGATAAAAGTAATCATGAATGATGAAGTGATATCTGAAATTCAGACAACAAGCGATGAAGAAGGATGGATATCCTATGCTTTTGATACCACAGGCCTATCAGGTACCGCTACAATACAGTTAATATTCGAGGGAAATGAAGATTATCTAGCTTCAAGTTCAAGCGAAGAAGTTGAGATAATAGCTCCTGAAAAAGAAGATGTAATAATCATGATTGTCGTTGATGATGAATATGTTATTGACGATATCATAACTGTAGAAGGTTCCATATTTACATTAGATAATGATGAAGCCGTTACAGATGTAGACGTAAAAGTTGATGTAACCTACTTAGACGGTTCTACCAATTCAGTTATGGTTATAACAGATTCCGAAGGTTCATTTATAGCTGAACTTCCGGCAAGCGTGCTTGGTGAAGCTACAATCACCGTAAGCATAACAGACAATGACCTATACAATGACAACACAGAATCAGAAACAATAGAAATCATTCAAAAACCGGCTCAGCCAACATTACTCGTGCTAGATGCTGACAGTCCTGTATATTCAGGAGAGTCAATTGACGTTGCAGCTCAACTGGTATCCTACGATGAAAATCAACAGGAAACAGCCGTAGCTAATGTCGATGTCGACGTTAAAATAAGCATTGATGATGAAGTAGTTTCCCAGGAAACTGTTACAACCGATGAGACGGGTAGGTTATCATACTCATTTGATACTACCGGTTATGAAGGTACTGCAGTGGTTGAAGCTACATTTGCCGGAAATGATGCTTATCTTGAATCAACTTCAAGTATTGAAGTAGAAATTCTACCGGCCAAGAAGGATGTTGTAATCCTATTGGAAGTAGACGATGAATACACCGAAGGTGACCAAATAGAGATAACCGGTTTAATAACCTTAGAAGATGACACTCCAGTTGTAGATCAAATCGTAAACGTTACAATCACATTTGCTGACGGAACAAGCCTTACAGTCGAAAGTTCACCAAGTGATGAAGAAGGATACTTCATGACAAGCCTACCAACAAACGTCGTAGGAGAAGCCACAATAACAGTAACACTCGAAGAAAATGACCAATACAATAACGCCGAAGAAACAGTAACAACACAAATCCTTGAAAAAGAACCATACGTAACCCTAACAACAATAAATACTGACGACGAAGTAAATTCCGGAGAAGAACTAACAATTGATGGAATAATCATATACAACAACGAAGATGACGACGAATTTGCATTAGCAGACACCCCAATCACAATCAAAATCACAATCAACGACGAAACAATACTAGAAACAAGCGTAACCACCGACAGTGAAGGAATGTTCTCATACACATTCGACACCACAGGATACGTTGGTGAAGCTACAATCGAAGCAATATACGAAGGTAACGACGACTACCTAGCAAGCAACGACAACAGCGTAGTCAACATAATCAAAGTCAAAAAAGAAGTAGCTATTGAAGCCAACATAGATGATGCATACCATGTCGGCGAAGAAATCGTCCTTGATGGTACATTAACAACAGCAACCGATGAAACACCAATTGCCAACAAAGAAGTTACTGTTGTCGTAACATTTGCAGACGCTTCAACAAAAACATTCACATTAACAACCGCTGAAGACGGAACATTTACCACAACATTTACTGCTGATACAGCTGGTGTAGCAGACATCACAATTACAGCAGAAGAAGATGAAGACTATCTTGAAGCAACAACACAATTATCAACAACAATAAGCAAAATGTCCACTACCACGACCATTAACGTATTGAATGATACACTAGGTAATGTGACAATAGAAGTAAGTGTTGCTGATGAAAATGATGAACCTGTTGAAGGTACAGTAGTTGTTAGTGATGCAGAAGGTAATATATTGACTACTGCAAGCCTTGCTGAAGGAAAGGCAAACATCGTTATACCATCAGAAGAAGCCGGTGCATTGACTGTTATTGTATCATTTGATGAAAGTGATGTATATCTTGCAAGCCAGGATACCGTTGAAATTGATGTGAAAGTCATCATACAGGAATCACAGATAACATTAGATGATATTACCGCATATGTTAACAACCAAGCCACAATTACCGCAACTGTTACCGATACAGATGGAAACAACATAAACGGTGGAGTTGTTGTATTTACTGATGGTGAAGGAAACATATTAGGTCAGGCAAATGTTGAAGATGGTGTTGCATCAATTGATGTGTTATACACAGAAGTACTTACTACAGAAGTTACCGCTACATACACCAGCGGTTCTGAATTCATTACAGACAGTGAAGCTACAGCTACATTGACCGTTAAGAATGCCATGACCATCATAGAAATTGATGAAGTGGAACTTAAAGCTGGTCAGACAGTTAACCTAACTGCAAGAGTACATGATGAGGCTGGAAACAACATAACTGTTGGAAAAGTAGTATTCAAGGTAAACGGTAAAACAATCAAAGATGCTAACGGTAAAGTAATCTATGCTAAGGTAGTAAATGGAATTGCAACTGTAGAATACACCGTTCCTGAGGAATTTGGAGGTCAAGATATAAACATACTTGCATCCTACTCCGGAAACAGTAAGATACCTGGTGCAAAAACAGACATTAACGTTAGCGTTGGCACAAAAGAGGCTACCTTAACATTAACTAGTCCGGAAGAAGCCCAAGTAGGTTCAATCGTAACATTAACTGCTACCGTCAACGACACTAAGGCAGTAAATAGCGGTAAGATAGTATTTAAAATAAACGGTAAGACTTTAAAAGATGAAAACGGTAAGGTAATCTATGCTAAAATCACAAACAATGTTGCAAGTATAGAATATGTAATACCTGAGTCTATGAAAACTAAGACCTACAATTTAACTGCTGTATTCTTATCTGACGAATATGAAAGACTTGAAGCAACAAATGAAATTACAATTAACTAAGAAGAGTTAAGATATTATTTTAACTTTTCCTTTTTTTACTCTTTTTTACCAAGACTATTCCTTTTTTAATCAAAAGCCCTGATACTTTTTTTTAAGAATTATTGGATTAGATAAAGCTGGACAAAAAATAAAAAGGAAATACTGTTATTATACTCATGATTAAATAATATGAAAAAAAATGACAGACAAAAAAACGTTTTTTGAATCTATCTTCTATATTGGAGTTATTTTTTTAGAAAAAAGTGGGTGATAGGGGAGGTTATTTGTTAGCTAATCACTTCTAAATGGATAGAATCCTTTCTCATTATAATAGTTCAGTAACCAGTATTTTAATATTGAATCGATTATGGAATATTTGCCATCATCGTTTTCAACCAACACTAAATTTTGAAGAGTCGCTAGTGGTCTTGCAAGTGATCCACTAGTAACATGAAGTGTATTTGCAATTTCTACACGCTTTAATGGCATGTCCAGCAAGGACACTATGATTTTTTGTTCTTTTAATGTTAATCTACCCCATGTTATTGTAAAATGACTGGCAAGTAATGGTAATGATTTTTTAAAGATGTTAATTATCTTATTCTTATCTAATTCTTCATTTTCAGGTAGTAACCTGGCAAATGTATTAATGTAGAAGGGAATTCCTTTTGTACATTTATAGAATCTATCAAATCCATCTTTAGTAAATTGCAGAGTAGGTGCATTTGTCTGCAGATATTTTCGTGTTGTAACCTGATTGAATGGCTTTATTTCTATTGTTAAGATTCTTCCACCAAATGCCCCGTTTTTACCTGCAATATCCTCAATCAGTTTATCTTTCAGACTCATGCTGCCTGAAAATAAGTAGGTAACATTCTTTTGAGATTGAACCTTGCTTCTTAAATACCATAAGAATCCATCCATCTGTTCATTTAAATCCTTGATATTTTGAAATTCATCAAAAAATAGGAGAACACCATCTATCTCTTCAGGACATTCTTCATATATTTTCTGAGGCAAATCCATTACAAATTCAGATAATTTACTATAATCTTCTTCAAGTCCCATTTTAGGTATTGGTATACCCTCAAAACTCATAATATTATCTAATTTAAGATTATTTGTCTTAATAATCTTTTCAATTTTCTTGATTGTGGTAGTTAATCCCTTTTCTTGTGCTGATTTGATTAATTCCCTAAATATTAAATTTATTATATCACTTCTATCAAGGTTTCCTGTTTGAAAGGAGTTACTTTGTGATAAATTAATGTATGAGATTAAGTATCTTTCGTTTAAATCTCGTTTAAGTTTTTTTATTAAGGCTGTTTTTCCTACTCCTCTAACTCCTGTCAATAAGATTGTAGGTGAAGATCCAAAAGCCGTACTCTTTAATAGTCCGGATAAAAATTCAATATCACTAAGTCTATTATAAAATTGAGTATCTGTTAATTCTTCATCTGAACCCCAAGCTATATCATTCATCATGAAAGTCACCTTATATTATATTGCATTTTACAAAACATAATCCATATTAGATTATATATCACATTTAATATAAAATAATTATGTTAACTATTTTACATTACATTATCAATCATACATTACATACTAGAATCTTAGAGAATAAGCAATCTTACCCATTTAGAATAATTATCTTTAATAAATATCCCAAATCATCAATTGCCACCAAGCATATGGATTAATATTCTATAAATTACTCAAAAACATGAGCAATCCTTGAATATAATACCTTAACCCTATAAAATCACTATTTAACTATTTATCAAATCTGTCGATTAATAAGGAATAAGCCTTTACAATGTAACCTACGACTACTCCCGCATATATCGTTCCTAGTCCTATTCCTTGAAATGAAGCGTATAACAGTATGGACAGTATTGCACCGATTATTACATTGGATGAATCGAATATTGACTTTATCTTCCCAAAGTCCTTTTTTGTCTTGTATCTTACGGCGAGTATAACTCCCTCTCCGGGTAGAACTATTGCATCGGATTTTATCTCCAGGTATACTCCGAAGGCTATGATGAATGTACTTATTATACAGATAATCCACTGGGATATGTATGTGGTTGGATTAACTATGGGAGTGAGGATATAGAGTGAAAAATCTATGAAATATCCGAATATGACTGTTACCAATATCTGCAGCCATTGCTTATGCTCAAATTCCCCCTTAAGAATAAGTAATTGTATTAGTACCAATAGGATGTTGAATATTATTGTTATCGTTCCAAGGGATAATGGCACCCCATAGCTTAGAACGTTTGGGATGCAGGATATTGGTGTTGTTCCAAGGTCGCTTATTACCGATAATGCCACTCCAAAGGACATTATGAATAAGCCTACCAGCAATATCATGTAGTTATGTAATGTATCTGAGTTTATTAATGTAATGGTTAATCCTCCAAATAAGTTTATTAAAAAAAATATATAAAAGGTGTATCATTCGATCTTTTGACCGTACAATACAAAGTATCTGTAATATTTATAGATAACATCCACGTTGCTATAACCTATATCCTTCAACCAGGACAGGTTATCATCAAGTGTGGATGGTATATCCAGTGTCCTGCGGTAGAGTATCTGCTCTTTCTCATCATTTGTTAAATCTTGTTTTAGGAGGTGATTTGTTTCTTTTTCGACGTATAATCTCTCAAGAGTATCCGATGGTGCCTTTACTTCATCGGCATTTATAAATACGCCATTGTTGTTTAGGCTGTGATATATCTTATCATATAATGTATATTTTTCCTCATCATTAAGATGATGAATGGATAGTGATGATATTATCACATCATATGTCTGTTGAAAGTCCATTGTCAGATAGTTATCTTCAACGTAGCTGAAGTTGGATATGTCCTTGAATTTACTTCTGGCCTTATTGAGCATGTTAGCAGACATATCAACCAATGTTATCTTACTTTGAGGGTGTAGCTTGTGCAATAGTTCTGTCAGTATACCCGTTCCGGCACCAAGATCCATTATTGTAGGGTTTTCATAATCTTTTGTCAGCTCCACTGCCGTCTGATAATATATTCCCATATTTGGAATTATCTCTTTTCTGTTTGAATCATAGCTGTCTGCCGCATCATTGAATGCATCCTTTACTTTTACGTTTTCCATATTGCATCAAATCCCCTTTGTCTGTATATTATTTATCTTTCTCGCAGATATTATAATTTTATATTGATATTTTAATTTTGAATAATCTTATGTAGATACTTCTATTGTCGCAGTGTAAGTTTCTGGACTGACTACATTATTTAAGTGCTGAGGCCGGTTATTTCTATCACTTACCAAGTAAGCATCATCATTAGTTGAGTGTAGATGTATGTAAATTGTATCCTCATCATGATGCACCAGTAGCTTCAACTTATCGGTTATGTCAACGTGACCTGTTGAATGCAGGCTTTCATTTTCGCCATAGGTATCTGATAGGATTATGTCAGCATCAGATGATACTATGTAATAATTCATGTCTGATAAATTGTCCCTACTGAAGGTGAAGGATTTGCACATCCAATCATCATCCCTATTTAAATGATTATATGGACAATCATATCCATAGTTATCTGATGTTATTGGTAAAATATCATAGCCGTAATCAATTATAACAGGTAGACTACGGACAATCACATCATCGTTAGCCGAAGGTGTATATGAATGAACGATATCAATCTTTTGTGATGGATTTTCACTTGAAGTCAGATATACATTACATTTAAACTCACTTGGAAAGACCGTGTAAATCAAGCCCGGACTACCTTTAAGTCTCATCAGCTTGTCATAGGAAATCAGATACGAATTCCCATCAACACATAATCCGACGGAAGATACCCTACCACTATCCAGTACATGCCAGTTTTCAGGTTGGCCGGGAGTCTTGAATAATGCATCCACAAGAGTATTCATTCTCTCATCATTTAAATCATTAAGCAACATTTCACTTGCCGAATTGTCAAAGGATTCATAAACATATAATGCAGTTGCCACAACAACAGACAAGACTACCATATACAACAATAAATCCAGACTAAGAAGCTGACCCCTACTATCAAAATCCATATTTACCTCCATGAGCATCATCCAGGTATATGAAGGAATCGTTAAAATCACGAAGACTACCATTGTAATGGCCATCAGCCGACTCATTGAAATAGACATGATCTATAGAGGAAGTGGATTGGTTAACTCGAAGTGAAGGTATGATAAATGTTTCAAGTCCATTATGAGGACAAGTACTCCTATTTTCCAGTCTACAGAAGATACATAAACCATCATGGCTCAAGTGATAGTAATGGTTGTTCAGACAGTCAAGAAATGTTATGTTACTATTAGCATGAGAAGTGTAATCATCATATGGACATCTCCTGATAAACAATCCGCTAGCCGCATTATCATAAACAACATCAACATCATTATAGATATAGCTGTCATTTACAGTACGCACCTGACTTCGAAATAATGGATATACGTCATAAACCGGATAAGAGCTATCAACAATACTGACTGTTATCATATTATTAGATTGAATATGCTTGGATGAGTCATTGACAAATGTTGAATAAATCCTATAATAGACATCAAAGCTGAAGGGATCATCTGCCGGATAGATATTGATAATGGTACAGTTAATCAATATGCCTCTTTTGGAATAATCATCCGTTAGGTTATTAATGCCATTCTGAATCAAAGACCTTAATGTTTTTGTTGAATTGCTTACAACATATACGTTATCATATGAGTACTTAGACAGGTTATGGATAGCTTGCTTGGATATCCTATCCAGCTGACCTTCAACATCACCAGTCGTGCTCTTAAGCATGTGGGCGGACATGTCACTTGCCGTATCGTTAGCAAGAGTAAAGGACAATGATATGGACAGGATTATTATCATAAATATTGGAAGCGATATGATAACCACAAGAAGACTATTTACATACGCATAATCATCATCAATAATTTTCATAATAATATATAATTAGTACAATAACTAAACAAAATTACAATAATATATAATATATAAGATATTATTAATAAGATTTATGAAAAATAATAAGTTAATATCAAAATAAGTAAAAGTGTAAAAAATCGATAAAAAGGACAAAAAATATCCTCTATTGAATAATAAATGAAGGTCAGTACAAAAGTACCGACTTCACAAATAAAATAAGAATCACGAATCTACTACAAAAAAAAGTCAAAAACTACATAATAAACTCTAAATTACAACTTGCCACAAAAAAAGCACAAAAATAAAACTTGGTACAGAATATATAAAAGGCCGGCAACTTTCCGAAATTCCCATA
>MVJJ01000084.1 GCA_003266145.1 Methanosphaera sp. SHI613 | reverse complement strand
ACCCTAAATAATACTAGATAATATGTTGAATTCTTCTTATCGATTTCGTCCTTGGCCATCTGGCTTGATATCTTTTTGGTAGCCAACTTCTGAAGATTCGTCAATTCCCTTTCATATCTGTCCATCTTCTCCTTGATGTTGGCGTCAAATTTCAAGGAACTCTTGACAGCCTTTTGAAACATGGTATTGCTCATTTCATACATTTCCTCCAAGACGTCAATAACTGGTTCCTTAACTTCCTTATTCTCTTCTATAACAAATTTGGGAATGTGACATATATGATCACCTATACGTTCCATATCATATGCTATCTCATTGAACATCAATGTATTGTTGAATTCGAAGTATGGATCAAGTGATATCACGGTATCCGTAGATGACTTGATTTTAGTATACATGTGATTTGTATGCAAGTCCTCATCCAAGGCCTTCTGGGCCAGGTCTATATCATTGGTCTTAAGTGCTTCAAAGGACCATGCAAATTGCTTCGTAATCTGTTCACCCATCTCCTTAAGCATCTGCTTAATGAAAAATTCCCCTGAATATTCCGGTACGGAGTGATTGGTCTCATACATCTCCGATATTTCATTGAATTTCTTCAAGTCAACAACATACGCCTTCTTGATTACCTCATTGTCAATAAGCGGCTTAAGAAGTTTAGTCACATACCTTCGGCTGATATTCAATTTATCGGCAATTTCATCCTGAGTTGATGGGGCCTCATAGAGTATAATGTCCAGTATCTCCTTCAATGTATTATTTTTAATATTCTTTGGCATATTAATAACTCACATTAAATTACTTGTATGATATTTATTTGATATTCTGATTAAAAAAGTTATGTATTGATGTGCCGAAATTCTTCAAATATTGATTGGATAGATATCTAATTCATCGGCGAGGATTATGTGGATATGTGAAGAGGGTTCTTGATATCTTAATGTGGATGATGAATCATCAAGTGTAAATAATTCAACCTCAATTTTTTTATATGATGTGTTTGATATATCATTCTATAGAAAAGCATAATAAAAATATAAACAGAAAAATTATCAAAAAAATAAATCACAAAAGGATCAAATCATGTTTACCGAAAATATTTACAAAGAGGACATACCTGTACATCTGTTGGCTAAGATAATGCAGGCAAGAAAAATGTTTAAGGACAAGGGAATAACCAAGTCAGGTTATAATCATTTTCAAAACTTTGCATACTATGAACTGAAGGACATCATACCTGAAGCCATAGAGATATGTATCGAACTTAAACTGGCAACAAAGTTTACCTATGAAAACAACCTATACAAATTAAAGGTCTATGATTTGGAAAACAAGGAACAAACTGAATTCTGTATGCCCGGTAAGGATTATAAAAATGAAGGAAACATAAACAATCAGCTGCAGAACTTAGGAAAGATACAGACATACATCAGAAGATATCTATATCTCCAATTTTTGGACATTACCGAAAATGACGTTGTCGATGCAAGCAAACCAAAACTAAAACATCCAATAAGTTAAAGGTGATTATATGGCAGTAGAAGAAGTACTTGCAGGTAAAATGGTAGAACGCAAATCCAAGTTCTATGCTCACCTATATAAGGTGGACAATATTGATGCTGACGTTGAAGAGGTACGTAAGATACATAACAAGAAATATAAAAAGGCCGCACATCACTGTTATGCCGTATTGGTGGGTGATAATGAAGATCAAAGAAATGATGGAGAAGTTGGCTCTCCGGGCAGGGTACTCTTGGAATTGTTGCATGAATATGAATTAAACGGCTATATGATAATGGTATCAAGAATATTCGGTGGAATAAAACTAGGACAGGGTGGAGTATCACGTGCCTTTAGAAATGCTGGAAGAGGAGTTATAAAGGCATACCTTGAAAATCAATAATACGTTTGTATAAACGCTTAAACTTTTCTATTTTTTTTAAAAAAAAGAGATATGTTGAATTAAATTAATAAATCATATCTTCATCATCATAATCATCATAATTGTTAAATCGATGGGTGTTAACTTTATCGGATGTATCTTTTGTATTCTTGTCTACTTCATCAGGTACTCTGAGTATTGTGTATAAAATACATGCAATAATGGCTATGTTGATATACTCTTTTACTGATTCAAATACTGAATATATTATTGATGCATGAACATTGACGTCTGCATAACCTATGATTAGCTCGATAATACCTATGATGATTAGTAATATTCCATGTGTACTTTTTATCTTACCTGAGAATAACGGGTAAAGTCCCATGATGATTAATGCATAACCGATTGTTCTAAATAATCTCCAGTTGGTGATGCTTTCCAGGTTTATGAAGATATCATATGGTATGATTCCTGCAGCTCCCAGAAAATGAATCAATTCTATAATCAATATTATTACCAGTGGGAATAGGAACAATATCTTGGTGGTTATATATGATGAATCCTCTTTTTGCTGGTATTTTCGAGAATATTCCTGATGGTTAACCTTTCTGAATTTGTCTTTTGCTGTTTTTTTAGGTAACTGTATTCTATCCTGCTCTATTTCGGTCATCAATGGATCTTTGAGGAATTTCTTCAGGAATTCTGCCACGAATGATGTGACAACAGCTCCTATAATCGTTCCGCTGATACCCATAAATGATGTTAAAACAGCTACAACTCCAGATATAAGGGCAACTATTATAATATCGGTTATTTTTGTCTTTGACATAACTATCCACGCCTATCATATATATTTTTTTACTTTGAAATTCAATATATATAATTTATAGTTTATATATTTTATCGAATTTTCTATTTTTAAAATATATTAATGTAATCACACGATTGTTGATTGAAGTTCGCTAATTATTATTTTTAATAAAAATATATTATATACACTATTTGTGTATAATAATATAATATATGTTAATATTGACTACAATTACAAATTGGATAAAAGAATAAGACATGAAAACTAAAACAACTACTTTTTAAATATAAATCCCATAGAAAAAAATTTTCCCCTCAGAATAACAGAATCCTTTAAAAGAGAGATATTTTCGGGATTAAAGAAATTTTCAATGGTAGTTTAAATAATGGAAAATTAGTTGTTTAGAATTAATTTAAGCCTTAGGGGGGAATTGAACCCTCGACCTATGCCTTACCAAGGCATCGCTCTACCCCTGAGCCACTAAGGCAAATTTAAAATTAGTTAGAAATATAGTGCAGGAGATGGGATTCGAACCCACGTAGGCCTACGCCAGAGGATCTTAAGTCCACCCCCTTTGGCCAGCTCGGGCACCCCTGCATTTAAAAAAGATTTTCTCTCTTTAAGAGAACAATACTATATAAGATGTTCATCATATATATACTTTATGGTTCTTATATTTTCTCATAAAAATCATATGAAAAACCATTGATGAACTACTTAAAATCAATTTATAATTTTTTTAACGTGCATAATTCAATTTAAAAAATAATTCAGTCTTAGTTCACAGATTAATGAACACCAAACCTATTATACAAAGAATCATTCCCCCTATTTGTTTTAGCGTGACTCCTTCATGGTATAATATGGCACCTATAAACAGTAAAGCTATCGCTGCACACGTATTTGCAACAAATGGTGCATTGTTTACCTGCCAACCTACACGATAAGCATAGATATAACCAGCTTCAAGTCCAACTATTGCTATACCTAAAAGTATTGGTGCCCAGTTGATTCTTGCCAATTCAAGTAATGCATTTTCAGATTCTGTCATGTATAGGAATAATATTCCCGATACTATTGCCCCGGTGAGGTATGTTATCATCAATCCACCAAATGTATTTACATTGTTTGGCATGGACTTGCTGCATACATGATATAGACAGTTTGAAAGCACTATCATTGCAATAGGAATTATCATCTTAAACATATTATCTTGTCTTTTCTTTGTATTATAACTATTTGTAGTTCTATGTAGTTATAATTATTTGATAATGGATTATAATTTACTAGACCTTTTTTGCTTCAATATATGCATAAAATTACAAAACATTTATATACTATGATTATTATACAATAAATTATAACATTCATTAGTATAATTGGTACGGCGACCAAAGCGATAGGGTCACATCTGATCTCGTCTCGATCTCAGTAATAAAGTCTATCTACGTTCTGTCTTGTACTATAGGTGGTAAGTCTATGGGAATTTCGGAAAGTTGCCGGCCTTTAATTATCTATAATGATTAGCTTTTTTTGTGGCAAGTTGTGTTTGAGTTTATTATGTAGTTTTCTTGTTTTTGTAGTAGATTCGTGATTCTAATTCTAACAGGGGAAGTTCTAAGTCTAACTTGACTTAGTTTCCCATTTATCATTTAAAATAATATTTCATGAAATAATTATTATACTACTTTTTATAAATATATTAATTGTCTACTTTTATGAGTTTACTCATAATAGGTTAATATCTTAAGTATTTATATGCTTAATCTGTAATGGAATTTGATATTAATTCATGACTGCCTGGTACGAGGGTTGCTTGGGGAGGAATGTTGGTAATCTACCTGTGATCTGGAGAGTTAGTAAACAGGCAATATTTTTTAAAAAAAAGTAAAGGTGTTTAGGATTTATTGAAATTTATCCAGAATATCTTTATACACGCTTTTTATAGGCTCATCGGACTGTTCATATATTCTTTTTAATATAAGTTCGGGAGTACTTCTTGCAAGATAGTTTATTTTTGGACTTCTGTCAACTATAAGGTTATAGTTTTCATCTAATCCTTTTGCTTCTATACCATCCGTTCTGATGTTGATGTTTTTTGTGTG
>MVJJ01000099.1 GCA_003266145.1 Methanosphaera sp. SHI613 | reverse complement strand
AATTTAAATAAATATAAAAAGAAAAAAATAAAACAACATATGAACAAATACTCAAAGGAATTGCTCAAATGGAAGAAAATCCGTTTAGATCAGCAAACAAACAATTAGAAAGTATAAAATGTCCCAAATGTAAAAGGCATCAAGTTGGAAAATATAGGATAGTTTATTACATTCACACAAAATCAAATATTATAGAAATACAAAATGTGATTCCACGTAAATCTGATTATATGAATATAAATTATTTTTTTTCTATTTCAGTTTGTACAGTTGTGCTTAAAGCTACAATAACTGATGGTAACAAGTTAATAAATACTGGTAAAGTAGTTTTTAAAGTAAATGGTAAAACAGTTAAAGATGTTAATGGTAAAGTAATCTATGCTAAAGTAATAAACAACACGGTTAGTATGGAATATGCACTTCCTGAGTCATACAATGTTGGTAGTTATAATTTAACTACTGTGTTTAATGCGGGTGGTTATGATAAGTTAGTGGATACTAAGACTGTAATTGTAGCATAATTATTTTATTTTCATAAATTTACATCTTTATTTTTAATTTTTTAATTCATTTATTTTTTATTTTTAATTTAATTTTATTTGATTTCATGTAAATTATAATAAATTTTATTATAATATAAGACATATATATATAAATATCTTAGTATTTGAAAAATTATTTTAATTGTTATTATTAGTATGTGTTTTATTTCAGACATATTCACATTCTAAATATAACAAATATTTCTGTATAATTAAAAAGGAGGATTGTTCTTTTTATTTATATGGTTAAGTCCTATTTTTCCAAAATATCTAAGTTTAGGGATGTCCTGAAATTTAAATTGAAGAATTAAATTATATTTATTAAATAATAGATACATTTTTCATTTTATCATAGGAGTATTTCCCTATAAAATTTAACGGTGAATATTCATGTTAAAAAGAAATAAATTTTTAATTATCTTTTTAGCATTACTAATAACTTGTATGTCAGTAGCTGTAGCAGCAGATGTAAATGATTCAACTGCTACTGTTACAACGGACATCTCAACCACTGCTGGTGATGTTAATATGGCTGATGTACAAAAAGTAACTAATGCTGAAGATAATAATAAACTAGTAAAAGATAATAATAAAATTACAAAAAATAATAACATAAAATCAGACGAACAACCTATTACTATTTCATCAGAAAGTGAATTTGATGACATGTTTAGTTCCATTTCAACAAACACATATCAAATTAAAAGTGACTATTCTGGTAAAGTAATTAAAATAAATACAGATATCACAAAAAGTTCCAATTCTTACATCATTAACGTACCTATAAACTTAACAAGTGACAACAACAACACAATTAACCTTAACACAATAAATGGATACAATCTTCCTACAAGCAATCCAACATATATAGAATTCAATAATGGAGCTTCAAACTCTAATATAAGTTACTTACACTTCCATAATACTCAGGTATTCACTACAACTGCAACAAATGTTACATTTGATCATATAAATGTAACAGTTGATAATCAGGGTGTAGGAAAAAGTACTGGTGTATTTTCAATGAGAAATGGTGTAATAAACACCACAGTTAAAAACAGTTACTTCAATGTTACAGAAAATACTGGTTGCAGTATAATAGTAATTACACTTGGGGAAAATTGTACAATTGAAAATAACACCATAATAGGTCAAGGTACAGTAGGTAATCTAGTATACTTAAATATGTGGGGAGCTACAACTAACTCAAATGGAATCACCCAAAATAAAGGTAATCTCATCAAAGATAATACTATAACTGGTCCAAGCACACCAAGTTCAATCTGTATGGCAATTGCTGTTGGTGGACCAAACAATCAAATAATAAACAATACCATAAACTATGCAGGTACTGGTATAAACAATAATTGGGCTGGAACATATGATCCATTAACAAATACAACCGATGATTATTATAACATTACATATAATGGAAATGCATTCATTAACAATACATTAAATAATGGTGCAACATTCACAGCATCACAACGTAGCTTCGTAGCAGGAAATTACATTACTGGAACAGCAACCATAGCAAAAAATTCCACAGTAACTAACAACACATTTTTAAGTACGGTTAAATTAAATGGATATACTAACTTTGTACAGAATCTAGTAACTGGATTATTAAACGTTTCTGGTTCATACAACAATGTATCATTAAACAATATGGCTGATATAACAATACCAAGCACTTCCAGCAATAATAATGTAAGCAATAATAATTTTAATAATCTTGACATATATTCAGATGATAATGTTATTACTTATAATAATTATACTGGAGATATTTCAGAACATGGTGCTTTAGATAATACCATATTAAATAATAATTATGTATCTGCTCTAGCCAACATTAACTCAAATTCAAAAAATTTAAAAACAGAACCTCAAATTATTGAAATAACTAGTGAAAATAAAGACACATATATAAAAGTACAGGATGATACAGAAATCTCTCCAAACAGTAATGTTCCTGGAGGATCTACAGTAATATTTAAAGAAAATTTAAAAGATTTATTCCCTAATGCTAAAATACTTTATTCAGGTAATATCCTACATAAAAATAACACTGTTTACATAAGTACTGCACCGGGAGTTGTAATAAAAGATGTGAGAGTATGGATGTATAATGGAGCTATATCATTAGCTAACGCTACATTAGAATACACAGCTAAATATGAAGATGATTTATATGCAATTGTTACAGAAGTTGCTAAGAAACCATACTCTTATGTAATAGACAACATTACATTAAATTACCATAAAGAAACTGGAGAATTTGGTGGAGCAATGTTTATTGGAAATAACTATAGTTTTACCTTGAAAAACTCTATAATAAACTCATATATCCCAGCAAGCCAAGTCAACTGGGACGGAACTGGGGATAGTCCAAGTAATTTACCAATCGCATATACAATATATATGCCTTCAAACTCCAAAAATGTAGTAATTTCAAACAATACCATCAATACTTATGAGCTAACCAATGATGCTTCACCAAACCCAACCATATTTGCTATTGCAAATCAAGGAAACGATAATACAATCACTGGAAACAATCTAACATTAAATGGTCAACATTGGATGTATAATGTAGTATCCCAATACACACATAACACTACCATTACAAACAATATTATTACAACAAATTCAACCAATTACTCTGCGGGAGTATACTTATCAGGTGCAAATATGTATGATAATGTAATTGATGGAAACATCATTAATACCATGGCAGGATATGATAAAGAAAGAGATGAGACAACAGGCAGTCCTGAATATGTAAGTTATGGTGTAGTATTTGAAAATCGTGCTTATATGGGTGGAGATCATTCATATGGTGAAGGAAATTTTGTAAGAAATACAATATCCAATAATACGTTACTAGGTTCAGCATATAATATATATGGAGTTGAAATATTTGGTGCAGACGGATCAATAGTAGAAAATAATAATGTTAATATATCAGGTAATACAACTCTAGGTCTTGGGGCTATAGGAGCAAACACCTCCTTTAACAATAACACAATCTCCATTGATGGATTACGTGAAGCTGGATCAACTGTAGACTATTTAGGTGCAGGAACAACTGGAATATTAATCTTAAGATCTTCTGATTCCACAGCAACAAACAATACAATAACATCAACATTTAATGGTGTAACAGTACAAATATCTAAAAACAGTGTAGTCGAAAACAATAATCTTACTTCAACAGAAGAATACACTATTAAAATCAAAAATTCAAATAATACAAATGTAACCAACAATTACCTAGTTGCCAAAGAATTAAAAGGTGATTCTTCAGTATTGGATACTAATGGAAATGATAACATAATAGAAAATAATTTACCATTAGCACCTAAAGAATACTCACTTAAAGTGGACACAACAGAATTTACAGTAGCTACAAAAGCTACAATTTCTGCAAGCTTATACCTTGGTGAAGATGTCGCAAGTGATATCAACAAAGGAAAAGTAGTATTCAAAGTAAACGGTAA
>MVJJ01000184.1 GCA_003266145.1 Methanosphaera sp. SHI613 | reverse complement strand
GCTGTAGCCAAGTTTGCAGGAGACACAACCTACAAGGCAATCAGCAAAAAGGCATCAATCACAGTCAAATAAGTGTATCAAAAAACTTAAAATTTTTAATTAATAGGTCTAAAGTTTTTAGATCTATTAATCTTTTATATTTTTACTCCTTGAAAACTAAGGGGATTTGATATTTAATAGAATAATGAGGAAAAAATATGAAAATTAAATATATAGCAATATGTTTAATTCTTCTTTGTTGTCTCATGGGGGCTGCAAGTGCAGCGGAAGATGTATCTGCAGATGCTGTAGATACTGTCGATGATGCTGTAACAGTAGATGCAGTTTCTGAAGATACAAGTGATTCTGCAATTATAGAAGAAACTCAAGTTTCTTATGATACAACAACAGAAGGAATAAATGAGGAAATACAGACGGATGAAATAAGTGAAGAGTCTGAAATAGTGGATTCTGAACCAACAAGAGCAACTGATGTAAATGCTAGCAATTGGAAAACTTTAAGGAATTATTGTCAAAATAATACTACAAATTATAATATCCATTTGACTAAAGTTATCAAATGTGGTTCAAATGGAATAGTTTTTGCTAATAATGCCACTATTATTGGAGCTCCTACAAAATATATCACTGGAAACTTTAGTAAAATTCCTTTTTTAAGTACTGGTAGTTTAAATATTAGTTTTATCAATGTGACTTTTAAAGATATGTCCGCTGAGGTTCTTATTAAATTAGCTACTACTGGAACTAATAATTTCATTAATTGTAGCTTTAATAATATTACAACTACAATTTATAAATCTTCAGTAATATGGAATGAAAATGGAACTATGTATATTAACGGCTGCAATTTCACCAATTGTGAAAATGGATTCGGTGCAATAACCAATTATGCAGATTTAACTGATGGTTATGTACAGATGAATGTTGAAAATAGCCGATTTGAGGATAATTTCGCTAGAAGAGAACCTGGAGCAATCAATAACTGTGGTGATATGAACATAACCAACTGTACATTTGTCCATAATATCGCTACATGGTGGGCAGGAGCAGTTCATACACATACAGGAGCATATACTCGTATTGTAGGTTCTAATTTCACAGACAATATGGCTGGAGGAGTTAACGGTTCCGGATGGAATGGCGGAGCATTATTCTCCTACAGCAAATTGGAGGTAATTAACTCAACTTTCACTGATAACAAATGTAATGTTTCTACAGGCGGAGGGGCAATTTTCGGATATAGTATGGGAAGTTCAATCTATAATATCACTGTTGATTCATGTAATTTCACAGGCAACAGAAACAATTACTCCACTAACATTACTAAAGGTAAAGGAGGAGCAATTGGTGTTCAAAATTTAGGAAATTTAACTGTAATCAATTCTATTTTTATAAATAACTCTGCTGAAAATGGTTCTGCTATTGCAGCGATTTGTGAAAATGTAAGTTACTGTAATAACTGTACCAATTGTAGTTGTCCGAATTGTCCGAATTGTTCTAATTGTTCCCATAATGTTTCAACAGGAGATCCGGATTGTAATATTACCAATAATATCTATATTAACCATACTGGAACTGAGAATACAGTAACCATTTCTGGAAACAATTATGACTTTGATTATAATAATCTATCATCAAACAATATACAAACAATAATTTATAATGGAACTGGAAATGATTATCCAAATCCTTCTCCGTCTCCTTCTCCAAGATTGCATCATAGTTTGGGAAGTTCTATTCTTGGTGATTGGGAAGACCATGAGATAATTTATGTTGATATAAATTCTGAAAATGATGCTGAAGATGATGATGTGGATGGAAGTGATTGGGAAAATGCATATGGTGGAGATTCTTTACCAATCGCTTTAGAAAATATACTTGATGGCGGTATTATATATGTGGCTGAAGGGACTTACAGATCTTTTGGTGCAGGTACTAGTAGAAACCACACTGTTATTGGAATGAGTAGGGAAAATACAATTTTTGAAGGAGAATTTTGGGCTTATGATGGTGGTGCATATTCTAATTATGCTTCATCTACTTTTATAAATGTCACTTTTAAAAATAGTCCATTACTAATAATTAACGAAAAGAATTTCATAAATTGCACATTCATTGATAAGTCTGTAGTATTGAATTATATGATCTGGCGTGCTGTAAATGGGGCTCCTGAAAATTATAATTTTGAACATTCCTTTGTGACTACTTTCACTAATTGTGAATTTAGAGATTCTAATTTTGAAGGCAGTTTGTTAGAAGCATATATATACACCCAAGTAAACTTCATCAATTGTACTTTCAGTAATATTACCGCAAATTCCATAGTAAATAATTCATTTGGTTTTACTTTACAGGATAGTATTAATTTCTATGACTGTACTTTTGATAATGTGAATGTAAAAGGTATTGTTGATATTCCTGCTGGAACCACTCCTGTTGAAAGGTATCGTATTGAAGGTGGCACTGGTGTTGAAAACTTTGGCCCTATAACTGAAGACGGTCATGATTTTGTTAACACCACCCAATCCAGAACTGAAACCGTTTTAGTTGCTGACATTGATGGTGACGGTAATCTTTTAATTAACTTGACTGATGTAAGTGGAAATGCCATGGCTGAAGAGGAAGTATTGATTACTGTAAACGGCGATGAAGCTGTTCCTTATGCTCTTGGTGCTGATGGTACATTATCCATTGCACTCACTGACTTGACTGATGTAACAGGCAAGCTTGACATTGCAGTCGCTTTTGAGGAAAATGATGAATACAAAGGAAGTTCTGCTGCTGTCAATGCTGTTCTTGAAATCAACAATGTGACTGTGGAAGTCCCTGTTGAAGTTCCAGTCTATGTTCCTGTAAACCAGACTGCAACTAGCATCACTGCAAGTGACTTGACCGCTACCGCTAAGGTCGCTAAAACCTTATCTGTAACCTTGAAGGATGCAAACGGCAAGATCCTTGCCAATAAGGCAATCAAAGTGACTGTTAACGGCAAGACTTCTACTGTAACTACTGACAAGAATGGTGTTGCCAAAGTGACTGTAAACTATGCTAAGGCAGGCACATACTACTACACCTTGTCCTTCCTCGGTGACAATGATTACAAGGCTTCCATGAAAGCAGTGAA
>MVJJ01000176.1 GCA_003266145.1 Methanosphaera sp. SHI613 | reverse complement strand
TCCACAGCCAGGTTTTTCCAGGTCCTTAAATTTGTTCAATGGAATTAAAGGCAGCACATTCATTATTGATGCACCTTTAGATTTTACAACCTTGGCTATCTCCTTGATGTGTTTATCGTTTACGCCAGGAATCAGAACACTATTTACCTTGACGACTACACCTCTGTCAGATAGCAATTCTATACCCTTCAACTGATTTTTCAAGAGTATTTCAAAGCCTTCCTTGCCATGATACATCTTACCGTGATATACTATATCATCATAT
Source organism: Methanosphaera sp. SHI613 (assembly GCA_003266145.1). Taxonomy (GTDB): domain Archaea; phylum Methanobacteriota; class Methanobacteria; order Methanobacteriales; family Methanobacteriaceae; genus Methanosphaera. Next base: position 27,524 of record MVJJ01000176.1, on the reverse strand, counting down.
ATCTGGACTCCTATATCACTGTCAACGGCATTTATTGTAATTGTAACTGTTTTAACGCCGGCATCAGCTATTTCATCAGCATATTCAGGTACCAGAAGTCCATTGGTACTCATACAAAGTATCAAATCTGGAAATTCCTCTTTGACTCTGCGGAATAATTTCAAAGTATTTTCACTGCATAAGGAATCTCCCGGACCTGCTACTCCAACTACGTTTATAGGCATTTTTTCAGTAGTTTCCCGAATGTGTTCTATCGCATCATCAACGCTCATTATACATGATGATACACCGGGCCTTTTTTCAGTGTCGTTTAACTTTCTTGTACAGAATCCGCATTGTATATTGCAGTCCGGCGCTATAGGTATGTGAATACGTCCAACCTTATCATGTATTTTTTCATTAAAGCAAGGATGTGCTTTTGTAATATGAGCAAAATGACTCATTTTTTTATCACTCATATTAAACCCCCATATATCCAGTTAGAATTATGCATTTCTAACTTCTTCTATTACTTCTTTAAATTTCTTATCCCATTTGACGTCTATGATTTCATCACTACTCATGATACAAACCATATTGTCTTCACTGGCATTTCGTGTCATCCTGAATCCTTCAGGCATTACTCTAAATAATGCATCATATACTTTTCTCTTTAATTCCTCTGAAGGGTCATGAACTATAAAATTATCAGGATCCAATTGTGGGTTGGATACTTCCATCTTATACCTGTCTGGCTGGTTGACATTATGACGACCTTCGCTGACCCATAAAGCTTTAAGCAGGTTAGGAATGTAATTTTCATCCTCGACCAAAATCTTAAGCACTCCATCCTCCATCTTGTAGGAGGCTATATCATTTAGATAAACAGGCTGTGATGCCTTTTCTAATTTTACGACGCCAATGAATAATGCTTCACGTGGGTCTATGAATATTTTTATTGCATTGATTGCGCGAGCTAATTTTAAGTCCTGTAGTGTATGCCTGAGTAGGGTATCATATACCTGTGCTCCCACTTCATCATAACATTCCACATACATAGTTAACACTCCCTATTAGAATCTTTTACTGTCGTCTACGTCGGAATCTATAAGTCCTGATACCAACATTGCGGCACCTACTGCTCCGATGTACTGTGAGTATTCAGGCACGACTATGTCAATTCCACCGAGAATATCCTGTACGGCATCCACTAATCCTCCGATAAGGGAAGTTCCACCTACCTGAATTAATGGTTCACGTACATCGATTTCCTGGAGCTGTTGTTCGTATACCTGTTCTGCAACAGAATAACATGCTGCACTTGCGGCATCCTCTTTTGATGCTCCTCCTGCAAGTGATGTTACAAGGTCCTGTATACCGAATACTATACAGTAACTGTTGAGTACTGCATTTTTGTAGTTTCCCTTCTGGGCAAGTGGACCCAATTCTGTTATGTCTACTCCTAAACGGCCGCTTGTCATATCCAGGAAACGACCGGATGCTCCTGCACAGATACCACCCATCGTGAAGTTGTCAGGTATACCGTTGTTTACTGTGATAACCTTGTTATCCATACCACCGATATCAAGAACAGTTGCTTCACCTTTTTGTGCATCTGCAAGGTATACAGCTCCCTTACTGTTTACGGATATTTCCTCCTGTATGAGTTTTGCGCCCATATCCTTACCTATGGTCATACGACCATAACCTGTTGTACCTATTGCCTCTACATCGTCGAGTTTGTAGCCTGTACCTTCGAGTGCCTGAGCTATACCATCATTTGCACAGCCTAAGATATCACCGGTTTTTACCCATCCGGTACCGATAATCTCATTTTTTTCCATTAATGCAACTTTTGTGGTGGTTGAACCACTGTCTATTCCGAGGGTTAATCCTTCCTGTTTTTCACGTGCAAGTATACTTTTTCTTGCAACGATTGTTGTAAGTGCTTCCATACGGATGAATAGTTCTGATGCCTTGGTTTTTTCCGTGAAGGAGTATGTTACAACCGGCAGGTCCGTGTAGTTCTGTATTAGTCTACGTACTTCATTTCTTGCAATAGCTGCTTCTGCACATCTGAAACAGGTACATATGAATACGGCGTCGGCCTCATTTTTTCCTTCAACCAGACTCATGGCTCTGGCAATCATCAGTTTTAAACTTGAACTAGCACAGCTTAACCCAAATTTTTCATATGCTTCATCGATGTCATCCAGATTTACATCAGGCATTACCATTTGGGCACCGAATGTTTCTGCTGCCTTTTCTATTTCCTTTTGAACTCCACTGTATTCTGTTCCACAGGATAATTGTGCAATCTTAATCATCCACGTCATCCCCCTTATCCTTTAGCATGTCTAAAAATGTGTTTATCTTATGTACCATTTCTATCGTATCATCACGTGATGTTGGATAATCTAATTCAAGTACAGGAATATCCTTTCTTCTAAGTGAAAAAACGGTTAATTCCGATGATCTTGCACATCCTACACATCCGAATCCATATGGTGCTTCGTTCATTATAATTGCAGCTTCTGCTTCTTCGATTATTGGACCGAATAAGGACATTCGTCCACGTACACCTGACGGTACTTCTATTGCGGCATATTTCAATCCATCGATTGGATCGTTTTCTGTCATGTTAAAAGGAGGTGCATCCAAATCAGGACTTGTAACCTTTTTTTGCATCTGTTTTTGAACAACTAATGGTTCATGTCCACTTCTAACTACCATATCCGCCAATATCATGGAGTTAGGTGGAAATATTGCAACTTTCATAATATAACCTCTAATTTAATTAAATTCCTTATAATTTTTAAATTATCTTAAGCGATTTATTTTGCTGATTTAATTATCACTTATTGTTTTTGTCGTATTCATTTACTATATCCTCAAATTCTTCCAATGATACTTTTTCGGGTGGATTTAAATCAACATGTCTTGGATTTTGCAATGCGGCACTTACATCGGGAAGTAGCTTATATTCGGCTTCTATCTGATGGAAACCTTCCCTTGCTCCTCCACGTTTAGCCCTGCATCTTCTAGGATCACCTGGTGGAAATCCCCTGAATTTGATGAAGATATGATTTGGATCAAGTTCCCTTGCCTTTTCCACTGCTTCCATTACCAGCTCCGGAGAACCATTCAGATTCGCACCATAACATGTTAGACGAATATTTATTGGTAATTCAAGCATGTGCAGGAAATTCAATAATTCCTTGGAACTTACAGAACAACCTGGCCCCAATATAATCATACGAGTTATCTTATCCTTTTGATCTGAATCCCTATATGTTCCATCACCCATTGGAATATGACAAAATTCAGTATCTATATCATTATTTTTCTCTGACATAAACGGTATCTCCTTCTTTAAATCCTTTGAAGTTTTCACAACCTGCTATGACTCTTCCAATAATGTTTGTACTGTTAAATGATTCACCGGTCGGACCGAATTCAGTATTATCCACAAATCTGATACCGATATTACCCACATGCTTACATGCAGTATTACTTACACAGATATCCCATGCATGTACAATACCATCAGGCAATTTTTCAGGAATTAAACCCTTAGCTTCCTTATTAACGGCCTTAAACATTACAAGATCCATCTCCTTAATGGCCATGTTGACACGCAAGTGTCCGACGTCACCATCCAATAGTCCGGTAATCTTTCTGAAATACCATACTGAACTTGGAGATTCATCCTCATATAACTCTATTTCAACAAAGTCTTCCTTAGGAACACCTAATGTGCTGAGTTTACCCATATGAGTAACGTCTACCGTGTATAATGGATCCTGTGCTACGATAATAGCATCATCATCCGTCAGTCCATCACGGGTATGTTCTATATTTATTGATGAGAGATATTCATCGGCAGCCGCCTGAGTCATTGCGACTGTGGATATCTTTTCAGGTTTTGTGATAACTGTTATCTTATCGTTTTCTTCAACCGTATCCAACAACTGCATACCCTTTGTTATATAACCAATTACATTGTGTGCAGGTGATGATACCCTATTTTCCCTATAGAGGTATACGCTACCAACACCATATCCTTGATTTCTTAATGTGACAGTTCCACGTTTTCTTTTTTCGATTATTTCAGAGTCTTTTTCTAGTCCACGTAAGTCAAAGTTTCCGATGAAACTTTCTGATTCATAATCCACTGTCATCGTTCCATCATCTATGATTTTTAGGAAGTGTTCAAATGAACGTGGAGCTTCCTGATTAGCCTCCACTTCTATGTATGTAAACAGTTCATTTCCTTCCTTGAGTTCTGTGGATAAATCAGTGACAGATGCTGTTTTAACAACACTTTTTCTTTCGATTACAGGTTCTATACCCTGTACAGTGTCGGTATTTTTAAGATTCAAAATTGTTCTTTTACCACCGACTACTGTAGCGAATACTCCCCTGTTCTCATCAGGTACTCCATAGACAGCCCTATGTTTAGATTTTGAAAATAAAATATGGGTTGCTTCATTGGAAAAACCTGATAAACTTAATATGACATCCCATCTGTTGTATAAAAATTCATCATGGGATGGTTCCAAGTCTGTGGTTATTGCTCCCATAGCCACTTCATTAGATGTTGTCCATCTGATGAGTGTGGATGCGAATTCCTTATAATGATTTTTCCAAAAGCTAGTGATGTAATCCAAGTCATCGACAAGTTCAATTATGATACTACCTTTTGTAGTGATAATTTTGTACTTGTTGACATGATTTTCAAGCTCTTCTCTTGCTTCAATTAATGAAATTGCACTTCCACTAATGTATGGAGCATCAGCCTGTTTTATAGCATCTTCAACGGTTGAACCAGCCTTTAATTCCATTTCAACTCCATTGATTTTAACTTGCATTTTCTCGCCTCAATATATGATATAAGTAGAGTGCTACCGTATCATATTTTATTAGAAATTTATGAAGTAATTCCTATAATTTAATCTTTGAATTTTATACTATTAATTAATTTCTAAAAGAATTTGAATATAGATATTGACACCCTGCAAGGATAAAAATTATTTCTTGAAAGAAGTGGCTCATTTAATCAGAACAAAAAAACAGTAGATTATCAGAATAATATATATTGAAAAATAAGACATTGAGTAATTGGGTATATTGATTGATGAATAAATAAAAATTAGAAAAAAAATAGGAATCTGTATCAATGAAACTACAAAGCAACAATGCTTAAAAAAAGAAAATAGGAAATAACTAAAAGATTTATTTATCTTCAGAAAAACCCATTATGATTTCATTGTCGAAATCGAAAACACATCTTTTTTCATCCTGATAGGACATGGTCAATTTGTGGCTATCATTAACCTTTCCGATGCAGTTGGCAGTTATGTTTGCATCGTTTAATAATTCTAAAACCTCTGGCGTGTTTTCATGAGGACATGTCAATACGAATGCTGAACCCGGATATACCATAAACCATTTAATCCAATCGATATCATCAGGCTTAGGAATCAGTTCCATGGAAATATCCGCTCCCATCGCGGAAGCTTCAAGAAGCATTCCTAAGGTACCGACGATACCAGGATTACTAATATCCTTGGCCGCATTTACAAGATGCTTTTTACCAAGGGTATTCATTATTCTTATCTGTTCTTGAACATACTCAGGGGATTTATCACTGGTCGTATCCCAATTAATGTCAGTACCTGGATATATCTGCCCATCCAAGTCTATGGCCACTATCACGTCATCATCGACCTTGGCACCACAACTGGCAATTACCGCATCCTTATCAACTATACCACTGATGGCAACATCCAATGCATTATATGGCGTGTCAGGATGAGTATGCCCGCCTACCATAGGTACTCCGAACTTCTTTACCCCTTCCTTGATTCCATCCATTATCTGTTTGGTTACTTCATCATCACTGGATGAGAGTACATTTGTCATACCCATAGGCAATCCGCCCATAGCCGCAATATCATTTACATTTACAAGTACTGAACAATAACCTGCCCACCATGGATTGACATCCATCAGAGCCCCCCAAATTCCATCGGTAGCAAGCAGCATAAGCTGATTATTCCCTATGTCTATGGCAGCGGCGTCATCACCAAAAGCCAGATGAACATTTCCTGATATGTTATAAACATCCTTTAACGTTTCACGAACATCGGCTATGGAATGTTTTCTGGTAACGCCCTTAAATGTCTTTATAGATTCAACTATAGCATCAAAGTCCAAATTCATACCTCCACAATAAAATTTTACATTCTATGATAATTTTTATATTACATTACTTAAACTTTTTATCCAACTGATTGTCAACTATATGATATTCAATATCCAACTGACTTATAAGCGCCAGTATTTCATTTTTTAACGAGTCAATCGAATCGATAGTCATGATTTGCTGTTGGTTGAATATATCATCGAAAATCTTTTTTCCCACAATATCATCCCAACCGGACTCAACCTGTATAATCAGAGAATTTTCCATCTTAAACGCCTTTTGAACGACCTTATCCAGATCACCGTCCGTTATACCTATGACTGGTCTTTCAAATCTGTAAAGGATGTCAGACGATAGGAGTGTGGTATCATCCCCGACACTTACTATGATACTGTTATTTCTGTATTTGTAGATATCTTCGGCCGCATGATCAAGGTATACTGCGGTCAAATCATCTTCATCATCATGTCTTATTATTCTTGGAGTGACGTTCTCGGATTTTCTCAGCAAACCCGTTTTTATGATTGCCTTTTTTAGGTCAACCTGGCCTAACTTTTCCAGGCCATGTTCCTTGATTATTCCACCATCCATAGCTATAATCCTATCATCCTCGGCCATTATTATCAATTCATCACCGGTGACACGTCCTATTATAACTCCATTCATCATGATGTTTTCTCCGGGGGATACACCTGCAACCTTACGTTTTATGATTGATTCATCATCATTTATCGATGACTCGCCTATTGCTAATTTTTCGGCAACATCCGATGATATGACTGGCAGATTCAATCTTTCTGACAGTTCTTCAAGAAATTCTTCATCAATCTTATCGGACCAGGAGATTATCACGCCATCATCTTCTGCGGGTCTTTCTATTTGAATCATTTTTGCGTTGGTATTTGAGTTGGTGTAAACCTTATAACCGAAAGTATGGCCAGTCACTTGACTTTTTCCATAATTCAACAGAAACAATATATCATTATCTTGGGCCATCAGCTTAATAGACTGGCTTGGCAACAACTTTTTTGATATGTCTATGATATTTTCCAGTGAGGCATCGATTACAGCTGTTCTGCCCATAGTACCACCAAGCCTACATGATACGTTACCCATAGTCGAGAGCATATTTATTATCTTTACTGCACAGCCTGAGTCAATTATACCTGGACCATGCACTATCACTCCAATATTTAATGTCATCTGTTATCATACTTCCTAATAGTTTCTATTAGAGTTAAGACGTTTTCTGATTATCGGTGATCCGCATATTTCACACTCGGATAACTTGGAATCACCGGGATATTCCTTACGACATCCCTTACATATCTTTTGCCATGTGATTGTTTCCTTGATACCCTTGGTGTAAACACCCCTGAATTCCAGGTTTAACAACTTTAGGACATTTTGGATGGAATAGTCATCGCTTACGGTTATGACATCATGTCCCATGGATTCATATTTTAACGTCAATGCGATTACATCCTTGTCAGTCTGAGATAATCTCATATAGTCTCCAGACTCCAATAGAACATCATTTAATCTGGAGTATTCTTCACTATCGACATACTCGACTTTAAGTATTCCGTCATTAATACAATTATTCAACAGTATTTCCGCATTTATATCCTTAATTTCATTCACGGCTGATGAGACCATGATATTCAAACAGTCCTCTTTATAAAAGCCATTTATTAATGCTGATGCATCTAAATTATATACCTTCATCAATAACTCTCCATAGAAAAAATGGTGAAATAAATAATAAATTTTTCTATCTATATATTATTATAATGATAAACTACTATAAAACATTAATAAGATAAAAGAATAATAGTAATGAAAAAAATAATAAATATTATTAAATTGAAGTGATTTGAATGAGAATTATAGATGATATTCATAATAAGGAAGTGATTGATACTCAAGCAAATATTCTGGGCGTAGTCGGTGATATTGAGCTTGACACGATATCAAATAGCCTGAAATCATTGATAATAGTAAAAAGTAGTGGATTCACTAAGGATAAGGAAGAAGTTCAAATCCCCTTCGAGGACGTTTTAAAGATAGGGGATAAGATTATTGTTAAAGATCCTCTTGAAGATTTTATTATACATTAATCATTTTAATCCAAGACCATGTGAATATGAACTCAGATCAACAAAAAAAATATAATAATAATAAGGTGTAATTATCATGACTGACTATAAAAGTAGATTAATTGAATTGCTTAAAGAAAATGACGTTATTAAATTCGGAGATTTCACATTATCATCAGGTAAAAAAAGTGATTACTATGTGGATATGAAAAAGGCAATTACAGAACCTGAGATATTGGAATGTGTAGCACACTTAATAACCGAAAAGATAGATGATGACATTGATAAGATAGCAGGACCTGCACTGGGAGCAGTTCCGATAGCTACTGCAACGTCTTTAATATCTAAAAAGCCTATGCTTATGATTAGAAAAGAAAAGAAATCATACGGTACTTCAAAACAAATCGAAGGACAATTAAATGAAAACGACAATGTGATTATAGTAGAGGATGTTACAACCACAGGGGGCTCATTAATCAAGGCAATAAACGTCATAGAGGATAATGGCGGAAACATCATCAAAGCATTTGTTATAGTAGACCGTGAAGAAGGGGCTAAAGATACATTCGAAGAAAGAGGAATCATATTTGAACCTTTACTTACAATCAGTGAATTTAAACAATATTTATAAGAAAAAACCATATTAATATATGTAATATTTTGATTATGTTTATGTTTAAAAAAATTATTTTTCTAACAAAAACTAATAAGTATAATTATAATATAAAAATAAGTATAAGAGGTTAAGAACATGAAAACAAATGAAATAGTCGGAAAAAAAATCATAGACAAAAACGTTAAAGAAGTAGGAAAAATCGCTGAAATGACCTTTGATACAAAAACATTCAAATTAACAGGTATCTACGGTTCAACAGGTAACCCAATTAGCAAAAAATACCATGACATCAAACCGGAAGATATCATGGCAATAGGTGACTATCTACAAATAGCTATACCTAAGGAAGAACTAATGGAAGCTTCATTGGATAAAATGCCTAAAAGTGAAAAATACAATGTCAAAAGCAGTGAAATCATTGGTAAGAAAGTATTGGACTGCAACGGTAATGACAGTGGAAAAGTATCCAGTATAGACATAGACATAGAAAAACAGGAAATTATTGCTATAAACGTTTCAAAAGCATCATCATTCACAAAAACTGAAGAAGCAAAAATTGAACAAAATGAGATAACCGGTTTCGGTGACTACATATTAATCAATAAAACATTAGACTTTGAAACTGGGGAAAAAGCTGAAGAAAAATCAGAAGATGCTTCTGAAGAAGAAAAAGTGGATATAAATATTAACTAAACTCCTTATTTTTATCTTTTTTTATCGTGTTATTTTTTTAAATCTTTATATACAGTATTGCCTCAATTACTTAAGAAATGTAATTGGATTATTAAAATTCAACCAACTGTTTAAGTTCATCCAGATTCATTCTTACAAATTCCCTGTTTTCAGGGTTAGCCAATATATAGTACTGTTTTTTACCCGTTTTTTTATATGATACAAACATCAGTTTCTGAAGGCTTTCGGTGTCTGCATTTAACACATGGTTAAGTTTCTCTTTTTCAACGGGTGTTAGATTTTTTAAGTATTTAACGATTGAAGGTTGGAATTTTTTAACTAAATTAGTATTTCTTTTTACCATAGCATTGAGTACGAATGATGGTGCCATGGTAAATAATGATTCATATTCCTTTACGTCATCATAGCTTAGTTTTTCTTCAGTCATAAAAATCACGTCCCTTATTAAATCATATATATTTTATATTTTCCCATAATTATATATTTTTCATAATTCAAAAAAAATAGTAAAAACATTACTTTAATAACTATTTTGTGAAAATAAAAGCCATATCATGATTAATTTATTATTTAAAGCATTTTACACAGACAGAATATTTAACCAAGTGGCATATTATAATGATAATAACACAGATTATTAAATATTATTTTAAAAAATTATCAAAAATAGCATATCAATACTGTAATAATAATTGCCCGTTTAATATGCCCAGTTAATCAATAGATAAAGATAAAAAATTGAGAGAAATAAAAAAATACTAAGATAAAATTAGAAAATATATAAAAAAGAATAAATAAACTATTTTCAATTTCTAAACTTTAAAAAGATGCTCTTAAGCATCAAATAGCTTAAAAAGATGATAATTATAATTATTTAAAAAAAATATTTATATACTATGAACTATTAAAATTTAAACCAAGTCGAATCGTAAAAATGATTCGATGATTCAAAATATAACCAATTTATACTAATAAGGAGGTTTTATAATTAAGGGTTATTTTGGTACAATAATCTTAATATGCGCAACTATTTTATTAATTAGTTCAGCAAGCGCGGTAGACACTGACAATAACTCGATTTCAGCAGATACAATATCAGATGATATTCAAACAGCACAATCTACAACAAATTCAGTAACCAACACCAATACAGTAATAACTACTAATTCAGCATCATCTTCAGCAAGTACTACCAATTCAAATACGGTAACCAACGTTACCACAAGAAATTCCGAAGATGATAATACAACCGATAGTTCAAAAAGTATTCAAAAAACAAGTGGTGATATAAAAAGTAGTGGCAAACTTGACTCTACTCAAATAGCAATAAATTCAATCACTGCCAAAAGTACAGATACAATTACCTTAAAGGCTACTGTAGCATCAGGATCAGACTATGTTCCAAGTGGTCTAGTAGTATTTAAGATAGACGGTAAATCTATCGGTCAAGCTAAGGTAACAAATGGTAAAGCAGTATTAAGTTATAAATTACCAGGATATTCTGCAGGTACCTATACCACAACAGCAGTATTTGGTGCTACAAGCAGATATTCATCAGCAACCACAAAGGGTGTTCTGAAAATAACTTCCGATTCAACAACAACAACCGTGAAAAACGTTACGGGTGTTGAAGGATCCAAAGTCAGAATACTTGCGGTTGTAAAAGATGGTAAAGGTGCATATGCACATGGTGGAAGTGTAGTCTTCAAGTTAAATGGACTCACAATAGGAACAAGCAAGGTTGTTGAAGGAGGGGCAGCTGTAAATTATACAATACCAGCCTCATTGAGTAAAAGTTCATATACCATTACAGCAACCTATAGTGGTACAGCCGCATTGAAATCATCAAAGGCTACAAGTACACTCAAAGTTCTAACACCACAAAAGACAACAACAACTGTAAGCGATATTACAAGTTCCGCAGGTAAAACTGTTACAATCAAGGCTACCGTTAAAAGTGGTTCAACAGCTTTAAATGCTGGTACTGTAGTATTCAAATTAAACGGTCTTACAATAGGTAAAGCCAACGTAAAAAGTGGAAGTGCAAGCATTTCATACGCTATTCCAAAAAGTTTAAGTAAATCATCATACACAATTACGGCTACATACAGTGGTCATGTACAATATCAGACAAGTACAACCACGGCAAAACTAAAACTTGAAACATTAACTGGTGGAAAAAATTCATCATTAACACAAAACAGCGCATTAAAATCATACATAACAACAAGTGCTTCAAATTGTCAAGTATACAACTCAGTTATACAAAACTTGGCAAAAAGTATCACAAGTGGAAAAACAACTACATTAGCACAAGCAAAAGCAATATTCACTTACTTAAACCAAAAGACAAATTATGATTACTATGCAAATACCCGGTACGGTGCACTGGGAACATGGAACAGAAAATCAGGAAACTGCTGTGACATGGCAAACCTCATGGTAGCTGTTTGTAGAGCTGCAGGAATACCTGCAAGATATGCTCATGCAACATGTTACTTCAGAAGTGGACTGGTAACCGGTCACGTATGGGCACAGGTATATGTCAACGGCGCATGGCATAACTGTGATTTAACATCAAACTCAAACTCATTTGGAAACATTGTAAATTGGAACAGATGTGGAAGTATAAGACATTACACCACACTACCCTTCTAATTTCAATTCCTTTTTTCTTTTTTTAAAAATTTTTCCACTAACATTATTTGACAATAATCTTTATCAATCAGTAATGTAAACATCTTTCATAAAGCATATAACTATTTTTTCAACATCCCATTATCGGATATTCCATTCAATGACAAAAATTAATAATAACCTTTTATATAAATAACTATTATCTATTGAAAAGGAAGTTTAAATTAATGATATGGGATGAAGAAATCGAATGTATGTCACATGAAGACATGCAGGAATTACAATTAAAAAGGTTACAAGAAGTTGTTACAAGAGCATTCAACAAAGTACCATATTATCATAAAAGATATAGCGAAGCGGAAGTATACCCTGAGGATATTCAAAGCTTAGATGATATTGAAAAATTACCGTTTACAACAAAAACAGATCTGAGAGCTGCATATCCGTTTGGATTATTTGCCGTTGACCAGAAGGATATTGTCGAAATACACACGTCAAGTGGTACTACCGGAAAACCTACCGTATCTGGTTATACAAGAGAAGACCTTGATACATGGGGAGAGGTAATGGCTCGTGGAATGACCATGATGGGCATCGACGAAAACGATATAATACAGAATACACATGGATATGGACTGTTCACCGGTGGATTTGGAGTACACTACGGAGGACAAAAGATAGGTGCAACCGTCATACCTATATCAACTGGTCAGACACTAAGACAGATAGAACTGATGAAAGACTTCAAGACCACCATGCTTATTTTTACACCATCCTACGGATTACACATAGCAGAGGAACTGGATGAACTGGGAATCAAACCATCAGACCTAAACCTTAAGGTAATAGGATTCGGATCAGAAAGTTGGACGGATGAGATGAGAAAAAACATTGAAGACAAGTTCCAGGTACCTGCATACAACATCTATGGACTAACGGAAGTTATGGGTCCTGGTGTAGCTATGGAATGCAGTCAACAGGACGGCTTACACCTATATGAAGATCATTTCTACCCGGAAATCATCGATTCCAAAACGTTAAAACACATACCTGAAGGACAATCAGGTGAACTGGTACTTACAACATTAACACGTGTAGGTATGCCTATCATCAGATTCAGAACCCATGACGTTACAAGTATAAAACATGAAAAATGCGGATGTGGAAGAACACTTGTAAAAATGTCAAAGATTACCGGTAGAACAGATGATATGCTTAAGATTAAGGGAGTTAGCGTGTTCCCATCACAAATCGAAAAAGCATTATTATCAATTAAGGGCGTGGAACCACACTACCAGATTATACTTACAAGACCAGATAACCTGGACCAGATTGAAATTAAGGTTGAAGCATCCCCAGACATCTTCTTTGACAACGTCAAGGATTTAGTTGGAATACGTGACAAACTGGCACAGGCCATACATGATGAAATAGGTTTAAGGGTAAACGTAAACCTTGTTGAACCAAAGACAATCGACAGGGTAGATGCCGGAAAAGCCGTAAGAGTAATTGATAACAGGAACTTATAAATAAAGGGTGATAAGATGGAATATTTAAAACAATTATCAATATTTCTTGAAAACAAGGAAGGAAGAATGTTAAATACTCTTGATATTATAGAAGAGCTAGACATTAACATACGTGCATTATCCATAGCGGACACGTCAGAATTTGGAATCCTTAGATTGATTGTAACAGACCCATTAAAAGTTAAGGAAGAATTGGAAAAAAGAGATTTCATCGTCAAATTAACCGATGTGATACCGGTTGCCATCAGCGATGAACCTGGAGGTTTAAATAAGATTCTCAGATTACTTAGCGATAACAACATTAACCTGGAATACTTATATGCATTTGTTGAACAACAAACATATGAGGCTATTGTAATATTAAGATTAGATGATATGGATGAAGGATTAAACATACTTAAAAAGGGTAACGCTAAGATAATTTGTCCTGATGACATATATTCTATTTAAACTCCCAACAATTATTTTTTTTTTACATAAAATACATGATTACTTCTTTTTGAAAATATATTTACTTCATCATTATTTTAAAATTATTATTATCACAACAAAATCAGACATTATTCAAAGTATAAACTGAATAACTCAAATAAAAAAGTGAATTAATTAAAAATCATTAAAAACAATACATTATTGAAAATTAGGAAAAAAATAATACAAAAAAAAGTTTAGATGAAATTATTCATCTATTTGTTACAAGCATCATAACCCATTTCAAATGCTTTAATGTTAATGTCTATTGATTTAGGTGGTAAATTTTCCTTCATCGTTTCTATGATATCATCCTTGGATAATGGGAAAGAATCTATAGCCGTGACAGCACCCAACATGGCCATGTTCATTGATAATGGGTGACCCGCAGTTAAAGCTATCTTATTAGCATCCATCGGATAAACACCGGCCACTTTAGATTCCAGTTCTTTTATGATTTCATCAACATCAGGGTAATCAACATCCTGCTGGTTAATGGTTGATGGAAGTACAATGGATGTGTTCACGACTACAACAGTATCCTTGTTTGATTTTTCAAGAGCACGAACTGCTTCAACAGGCTCAAATGCAAGTATCAAATCTGCTCCACCTTCCTGGATGATAGGACTTTCATCTTCACCTATCTTTAGTTCGGTAGATACAACTCCCCCTCTTTGGCTCATACCATGTATTTCACTCATAACTACATGCTGTTTTTCCTTTAGGGCGGTTTGTCCTATAACAATTGATGTTTTGATAATTCCCTGTCCACCGATTCCACAGATATAAATATTATATGTCATAGCAATCTACTCCTTCTTATATATTGCATCAACCGGACATACATCTACACATACGCCACATCTGATACAACTTTGATCAATAGTTATCTTATCATCAACCAGGTTTATGCTTGGACATGCTAGCTGACTGATACATTTATTACAATGTATACATTTATCAGAATCTACATCTATCTTGTATTTGCGTGACCTGATTTCATCCTTGTTAATTAGGTTACATGGATATTTGGAGATAATCACTGATACTCCATCATACTTCAATGCTTCCTTGTATACTTCTATCATCTTATTTACGTTCAATGGATTGATTTCTTCGACAAATTCAACGCCTATTGCCCTTACAATCTTTTCAATTGAGATTGCAGGTGCTTCCAATCCCATACCATCAATAGGTATACCTGGATTTGTCTGACCACCGGTCATAGCGGTGATACGGTTATCAAGAATTACCAACGTGAATTTTGTCTTGTTGTGTATCGCATTTATAAGAGGTGGTATTCCCGCATGGAAGAATGTTGAATCTCCTATAAAGCTGATTATCGGTTGATTTTCGGTTGATTTACTGAAACCACAGCTTGTACCTACACTAGCACCCATTGACATCAGATAATTGGCCATATTATATGGAGGTGCTATACCTAATGTGTAACAACCTATATCTGATGGATGAATACTTTCCATATCCAAGTTTAGGCTGTTTATAGCTTGTCTTGCACTGTAATATGCAGCCCTGTGAGGACAGCCCGCACATAGCGTTGCCGGCCTGGAAGGTAATGGAATATCCGTCTTTTCATTTGCCTTAGGTCTTTTATCTTCAAAGTCCAGCAGTTTCTGTAATCCTTCAAAGACTATGTTTGGAGTGTACTCAAATATCTCGGATAACGTGCCGTCACGTTTTCCATGAACCTTGGTTGACAGGTTATATTTACCTACAACGGCCAATGTTTCAATCTCATTGATAGGATCTACTTCCTCAACAACAAGAACTTCCTTGTTGTCTTCCAGGAATTGCTTTACCAATTTTTCAGGGAATGGATGTGAAAATCCTAATTTCAAGATGTTGACCTTTAGATTATTTTGGTTTA
Source organism: Methanosphaera sp. SHI613 (assembly GCA_003266145.1). Taxonomy (GTDB): domain Archaea; phylum Methanobacteriota; class Methanobacteria; order Methanobacteriales; family Methanobacteriaceae; genus Methanosphaera. Next base: position 11,404 of record MVJJ01000176.1, on the reverse strand, counting down.
CGACATCTATCACATAATTGTATGCTCCACCGGATGTGATAATTCCCACATCGGCGCCGTTATCGATTACCTTGTTTAATGGTGAGGTGTTTGAAACTTCTCGTAGTATGTTTATTTTTTCCACAAGATTCTTATGCATTACACGTGCTGCCTCTGGTACAGGTACATGTAAACGTTCATTCTTAAATTCACCTGCATTGACAGTGTTTTTGGTATATTCATCTGTCGTGACGACTCCACGCATGTGAGATACACGGGTGGTGGTTCTGATTATTACCGGCAAATCATATTCATCGGATATGTCATATGCATAGTGGATGAAATCCTTTATCTCCTGTGGATTTGACGGTTCAAATATTGGTATGTTTGCCTGTCTTGCAAAGTGTCTTGTATCCTGTTCGTTTTGGGATGAAAATGTGGATGGATCATCAGCTACAAGAAGTAGAAAACTGCCTTCAACTCCTATATATGCTGAGGACATCAGTGAATCTGATGCCACGTTAACTCCTACATGCTTCATGAATGAAAATGTTCTAAGTCCCGTACTTGCAGCCGCTGCTGCTACTTCAACTGCAACCTTTTCGTTGGATGAAAATTCAAAATAAACGTTTGCATTTTTTGCAACCTTATATAGAATATCACCTATTTCAGAAGATGGTGTACCAGGATATGTAGCGGCCAATGAAAGTCCACATTCAAGAACTCCTCTTACTGCTGCTTCATTACCAAGCATGAAATATTCATTACCCTTCTCAGGATTTAATAATTCTTTTATCTTCATTTTATAACTCCTTATAAATAATTAAACTCATAATTATTAAAAGAAAAATAGTAAATATTTTAACATTATTCCTATATGAAAATAATTAATATTTTAACATTATTCTCTATGTATATTTATATATAACAAAATATTTAAGTTATAGTACGACCAAATACAGATATTTGATTATTAAAGGACAAGTTTAAATCATAGTCATAGGACATTTGATATATTAATTATTAAAAAGTAGATAGTAAATATGATTACTGAAGGGATATTTTTGAAATTTCGAAAAAATATGATTAAAAAATATATTTTATAAAAAACAAAGTATAATATTATAAAAGTATAACATAATCAGTAAAGTACATTATAGTTAAATGTTTTTAATAGGGGTATTGATATTAATGATTAAAGTTAATGTGAAAAGATATGATCCGGTAGAAGACCTACATTATACCGAATCATATGAAATAGAAAAAACACCAAAAATGAAGGTGCTTGATGCATTACACCAGATTAATAAGAAATATGACGCCAACATCGCATACAGGTATTCCTGTAGGGCCGGCCAATGCGGGTCATGTGCAATAAAAGTAAATGGAGAAGCAGTACTTGCATGTAAAGCAGAAATACAAGATGACGATACATTAGAAGCATTGGATTTTGACATTATAAAGGATTTAATCGTTAACAGGGAACCGTTTTCTGAAGAAGTAAGAGATTTAAACCTGTATTTAGGCTATGAAAATGAGGAATTCGCTCGAGAACCGGAAATATTAAAACCGGAAACATATGAAAAATCAGACAGATTAAGAAGCTGTATAGGATGTTATTCATGTTTATCCATGTGTCCTGTACTTAAAAAAACAGAAAACTTCGCCGGCCCATATTTCATGAGAAATCTTGCAGACATATCATTTGACCCAAGAGATGACACCTCACGAAATGACGAACTAAAAGATTCAGGATTATACTACTGTACATCCTGTGGTCAATGTACCAAGACATGTCCTAAAGAGATAGATATATACGGTAAAGCCATTGAACTAATGAGGGCAAAGATATTTAACGAAAAGGAAGGGCCTCTGCCTGCCCATAAAAATGTAAGACAAATGGTAATAGACTCAAACCGTACGGTAAAACCTGATGAAAATGGCGCATATCCAGAGGGATTCATTAAAAAGTATCATGAAGACAATGAGGATAAAAATGCAAAGGTAGCATTCTTTACCGGTTGTATGATTGACTACAAACTGCCATGGATTGCAGAATACCTTGTAGACCTATTTGATAAACTCGGCATTGACGTGGATATACCTGAAGGACAGGTTTGCTGTGGTTCACCACTACTTAGAACAGGACAAATAGATATTGTGCCGGACCTGGTTAATAAAAACTATGAAGTCTTCAAGGATTATGATACTATAATTACTGTATGTGCCGGATGTGGAGCAACACTTAAAAACAATTATCCGGAGTATGGTGTGGAGTTAAATGTCATGGACATAAGTGAATTCCTGCAGGACAAACTTAACCCTGATGATATGAACGAATTGAACCTTAGGGTTACATACCATGATCCATGTCACCTGGTCAGAAGCCAGAACATCAGCGAAGAACCAAGAAAGATTCTGAAATCACTTAAGGGAGTTGAATTTATAGAGATGGAAAAACCTGCACAGTGCTGTGGAGCAGGTGGAGGAGTAAAATCAGGAAAACCTGAGATAGCAGAAGCCTTAGCTGATGAAAAGGTTGACATGATTGATAAGTTGGATGTTGATTATGTTGTGACGATATGTCCATTCTGTGAATACAACATCGGGGACTCACTTAAGAAGAAAGGCTCCAAGACATCAGTAATAAATATGATGGAATTGCTTAACAAAGCATATGAATAGACAAAGCCAAAAAAGAAAGCCGGTGTTTTTTTATAAGGTTAAAAGATACTGCCAAATAATTCAACATTAACTCCCCCTTTTTTTATTATATTTTTTAGAGGATAATAATTAACAATTATGTAAAAAAAAATAATCACGTGATTTCAAATGAAAATAGAAACTAGATTAAATGAAGATTTACAAACAATCATCCCCACTTATCTGATTCAAAAATATAATCTGACAGAAGGTGATATTGTTGAATGGAATGAAGATAAACAGGGAACCATTACAATTAAATTTAAAAACTAGCTGTTTCCATTTTAAAAATATTCCCCTTTTTTTTATCAAAAATTACTATTATTCATATCACAAAAATCATTTTGATATAGTATTATATTCCATCGATAGGGATTTAGAAATAAAAATTTGATTAATATTTATTATACTCAATAATAATCACCATTTAACATTATCATAATCAATATTATTTTTTCTTAGTAGAGAATATACTTTATTTTTTATTATTCTAAAAAATTCAAATAATTATATTAATAGAGCGATATATAATATACTTATGAATAAATATGAATAAAGTATTACTTTTTGTAACTTTATTTATATAATCATCATACCACAAGGAGGTGATATCATGTTAGAAATGTTATGGCAATTCGGGATATTATCCGCAGTTCTGGTTTTTGGAGTAAAAATTGGAATGGCTATGGGATTTGCTAATCTAACCAAGAAACAAGTTCTCATAATATCCCTAATCAATGCAATCAGCATCATTGTTTTATCAAAACTATGTGAACCGTACACGGATTTATTATATCAAATAATAAACCAGTATAGTTACGTGCTCTTTGGATTAATGGCCATAATTATTTTCATAACAGGAGTCAAAACAGTCAGAGATTGGAAATTAGATCAAAAAACTCATGCTTCGGCGACATGCTTGGCATTAATAGTGCCATGTCCATGTTGTATAGCTGCTATAATTGGTACAATTATTATTACTGCACCAATGATGAGTATATCTACCTTGTTATTAGGTAATATATCTGCATTTTTATTAATATTGGTAATAATATTGTTTTATTTCTTATCTGAAAAAATAGTGGAAAAAATCAATAAACCATATCCAGTAGTACTTGGAAATTTTATGATTTTTGTAGGTTTATATTTCTTAATTGCTATGAGTATTTTACCAAATTTAAGCAGGGTATTATTAGATAACTATGATTCATTTACATTTAGTATTCCCTATGATTTGTTAGGAATATTTGGAGTATTAGCTCTAGTAGTTATGATAGTATATTTCATAGAATCCAAAACAAATTATTTAAATTAATGGTGATAATATGGCATCAATGACAGCAAGTGGATTATTAACTACTATAATAAATGTTGTGGCGGAAAGTTTAATCATACCCGTATTAATCTTACTGGTAATATTCATATTACTGGTATTAGTTCAATTGGGAGGAGTATTAGCTGAATATTCACATCGGATTAAACTATCAGATGAAGAATTAGACAACATAATAAATAGTATTAATGATTCCAAAAATTCAGAAGAGATAATTAATATAATTAACCAAAGTAAATTAAATAAAAACATCAAAGAGATACTGGTAAAAATAACAAATACAGATAATTTAAAACCAAACACAAGAGAAGCATATATTCGTAAAATAATAGAAAATGAAGAATACAAATATGCACAAACATTAAGAAAAACTGAGATTATTACAAGAGTTAGTTCTGGTTGTGGATTGCTTGGTACATTAATACCACTCGGTCCGGGACTTGCTTCTTTAGGAACTGGTGATGTAGCCACATTATCAACTCAATTAATCATTGCATTTAACACGACTACTGTTGGATTAAGCTGTTCATTGGTAGCATATGTAATTTCTAAAATTAGAAAAATGTGGTATGCAAATGACATTAGTTTAATATATACGATAAGTGAAGCCATAATGGAGGCCAATCATGATTAAGAGAGATACAACATCATTTCTTGATGATGAAGAAGAAGATCCGACGGCCAGTCTTGTAAATATGGTCGACATCATGTTAGTATTAGCTGTAGGATTCTTGATACTGGCCATCACATCAACTGGCGTTATGGATGTATCATCCCAACCTCAACAGTCCCAGCCTCAAAGCCAGATGGTGAATGTTGAGGAGGGACAGGAAATTCCAAACGACATAGCCCAAAGTGACAAATCAGGGTCCGGTTATTCCCAAGTAGGAATTGTATATAAAGATCCTGAAACGGGACAGCTGGTGATGGTTGACAGCTAATGACAATGGGGTGAATTATATTGGATATGAAATTATGTAAAGATAAGAAATTCTTATTGATAATTTGTATTTGTATAATCATCCTTTCATGTATAACTACTGTTTATGCAGATTCCGAATACAAGAGTCAAGAACTGGAAACAATTGATAACGGAACTGTTAGTGGAGGCCTTTATTCTGATTCATATCTTGGATATGACACCAAAGGCGTGAATGTGAACTATTCCAGTAGCTATAAAGAGAATACTGCTCATTCCTCCACAGGTAGTAGTGATACATCAGTCGTGGATGATTCTACAACATCACAGGAAGATACTGATGAGGTGGATGTCGAAGCAAAATTTGATGATAGAAACGTTACCTATGTTTATAAACCATTACCATCAAATGCCAAAGTAAAAAGTGCACACCTAATGGTTGCCGTTTATATGGCGAATATGAATAGGAATTATCCTGTTCCAATCGAACTATCATTTAATGGTAAAACATTGGTAAATGAAACATTAAGTTCTGCATACTCCAATTCAGAAGGTCCTGTGATTATTAATGAAAATATTAACAGAGTAACTAGTGATTATCTCATACATTTTAATGTAACGGATGATATTGACTTAGACGGCAATTATGTTCATATTGACTTAAGCAAATCACAAACAGGTAATGTGAAAATGGCAACGTTACTTGTAGCTTACGATGATGATGATTATGATTTATACTATTATACCATAAATTACGGTCATGACGTTGTGAATATCGATGATTATACATCTTCAACGAGATTCCAGGGAGTATTTTCTGGTTCAAGAGTATATGATGCGGAACTTACATCATATTATCTGGCAAGTGTAAATGCAGCGTATAAATTCAATTCCAGAGCATTGGAGAATTATCAGCCACAAGGTGGATATGATGGTTTTTGTACATGGAATGTTACAAGACGTTATCATGTAGGTACAAACAACAATGTTTTAGAATTTTCAAGATTAGGTTCTTACTTTAAAATATTCGCATCTACAATGGTTGTGAAATTCTATAATGCAAATATGCTTCCTGATTTGACGGTTGAGAATGTGAGAATAAATCCGAACAATTATGAATATGAAAATTCAATATTCCTAGATAATGAAAATGAAATAATTGTTGATTTGCAAAATATCGGAGCTACTAAAGCCAATGAATTTAATGTTTCATTAACATTAGATGACCAGACCTATGTCAAAACGGTCACTTCACTTGATTCATTAGAACATACTTCGGTAGTGTTTAATGTTGATTATGATAAAAACATCAACGATGTTAATCTAAGCGTAACAGTTGATGAAGAAAGAATCGTGTCGGAGGTTTCACGTGTAAACAATATCTATAATACCACGTTAGCCACTGTTTATACAAAATTTCCGGATTTGACTGTCAGCAATGTTATATTAGATGACAATATCGTATTGAAAAATAAGACAAACATTAAGATTAACATTACAAATGATGGACTTGCAAAGTCGGATAATTTCACTGTAAACGTGTACATGTCCGATTATATCTCAAGAAGTTTGATTAAAACTGCCACGATAGATGAACTTGAAATTAACCAATCACAGTTGATAGATATTGATTGGGTTCCATCCGATTATGGATCATTTACTATGGAAGTTATCATAACATATAACAGCCAAGAGATGAACACATCCAACAATGATATAAATTACACCATAATAGTTAACAACCCAAATATGCTATCAATATTCATACTGAGCGATAATTCAGGTACAAATTCATTTAATCAAGCAAGTAAAAGCATATTGGAAGATTACGCCGGATTGATTGACATACAGATACGTACAGACAATCAAGCAGTAACGATGTCTAATCAGGAACTGGCATCATACCTTGAATCAGCAGATATCGTAGTTGCAGAATGGATCAGCTCAGGAGTATATGAGAAATTAAACGTTATCCTAAAGGATAATCCGCATATCATAAATAATAAGTTAAATAAGATTTTCTTAATACTGGAACCGCCAGTATCTACTACTGCAAGTTCTGTCAATATTATTAAGAACTCTACATTTTATATTAAAGGTGTAAACAGACTTGCTTCACTGAATAATATAAGTAGTGAATTATTATATGACTATTATTTCAATACAACAAGAGGTTTGTATTATTCTGATGTGTATAAGTATATCCAAAACCATAGCAATATTCCCGAATTATATAACAGGGCAACATTATATAAGGATTTAAGTAGTGTTGACGGTTATAGGAACATGCTGTTATGGTTACTCAATTCAATGAATTCAAAGTTGTATAACAAAGCATATACACTACCACCAGATAAGTTAAATACCCCAACATATGGTATTTATCGTGAAAAATGGTATTCATCCTTGGATGATGAAGGCAATTGGATTGATGGATATGAGGATTACACTAAGGAATATATTAATTCAAGCAGGCCAACCATAGGTATTATTGAAAGTAAGATGTATGTTGATTCACAACAATTACAGCCATACTATGCTATAATATCCAAACTTGAATCCCTTGGATTAAATGTAATACCGGTTGTTGCATATGGTGGAACAAACGAACAGCTGCAGGTAATGTTAAAGACATTTACCAATGAGAACAATCTGGAGGATATCGACTCCAAAACGGATATTCGTATTGATGCCATGGTAAATATGGTTGCATATGGTCTGGGTGGAACAGACTTTGATAAAGTAACCCCATTCTTTTCGCAACTAAACATTCCGATACTGAAGGCAGTACATTCTGATTACGTGTCTAATACAGAATATACATTAGGTACAACAGGTCTTGGCGCACTTGGTGGAGACAAATGGTGGCATATTGCCATTAGTGAAGCACAGGGTGCCGTAACGCCAACATTTGTAGGAGGATATGCATATACCATAGACAACAATACAGGAGCGTCCATTAGTGGTTATGTTCCTCATGACGGTAATATCGAAGTACTGTGTAACAGTTTATATAACTGGGCTTTATTAAAACACTTATCCAATGCAGATAAAAAAGTTGCAATATTATATTACAACTATCCTCCGGGAAAACAAAATATAGCAGCAAGTTATATGGATCCTGTGGAAAGTACGTTAAATCTATTAAATGTGCTTAAAGATAACGGTTATAACGTTAAGAACATACCTAAAAATTCAACGATACTTCTTGCACAAATGTTATCCCAAGGTACCAACGTGGCAAATTGGGCTAACGGACTTGTAGAGGTAATGGTTGACTTTAACAATTCATCATATGATGAGATATATGGATACCAATACAACAATACATATAAGATAGAATTGGAGAATATGAGTGAAGAAGAGGTAAATGCCCTTAAAGACACTCCTGGAGTTCTATTATACCCTGTATCCAAATTTAAATTATGGTATGACAAGTTGGATGATATTAACAAATTAACAATATCCGAAGGTCCTGTAGCATATATTGGAGAATATTCACGTAAGGCCGTTGAGCTAAAATACGGCAACTTTACAGAGAATATTGATGACTGGTATAATGGAATCAAGGAATTGATTCCTGCTGCAAAGGTCAATCTGGTGCTTCCATTAATAGATAACATAACTTCATTGCTTAAATCATATGTCTTGACGGCTAATGAATCATATTATGATGAATATCTAAAGGTGAAAGAGGAATTCCTGACATATAAAATTGAAGGATTATCCGGTTGGGGCGAGTTTCCGGGAAACATAATGGTAGTAGAAAGAGATGGCATAAAATACTTTGTACTTCCGGGTATTCAATATGGAAACGTGTTCATAACACCGGAACCACAACGTGGATGGGAAGGTAATGCAGAACAGCTATACCATAACACTATAGTTCCACCACACTACCAGTACCTGGCACTTTATTCCTATTTACAGGATGAAGAATACAATGCAATGGTATTTATGGGAAGACATGGAACTCACGAATGGTTATCAGGTAAAGAAGTGTTATGTTCCGATACAGATTTCACGACAGTGATGACTGGAGCAATACCACAGGTATACTTCTACATTACTGATGGTTTATCTGAAGGATTAACAGCTAAAAGAAGAGCATCAGCTGTTATTATAGATCACTTAACACCTCCTATGACCTTAACAAACCTATATGGAAATTTATCATATATACATACATTAACTGAGGAGTATGAAGTAGCCGATAAGGATAAGAGATTAGAACTGGCAGAGCAAATCCGTCAGATAATTCTTGATGAAGAATATGAGCAGGATATGCAGATAAATATCTCCACATTGGATGATGATGAATTAGTACATGAAGTAAATGATTACATAAATAGCTTGACAAGTACATTATATCCATATGGTGTACACGTAATTGGACAGAATTGGTCTGATGAGGAAATAGCATTGCTTGTAACTTCAATGTTATCATCAGAATTTGAATATAATGAAGCGGGAAATACCACATCATTACTTGATGAGATGGCATATCTATATGACAATAAGCCATATCTCAACTTGAGTAATTCAAAAAGAAATATTGTCCAAACAAATAGTTTAAAGCTTGTAAGTGATTTGATACAATATGGTCTTGATGAAACATTAACCAATTTAACCGAGAATCCATCAGAAGGTCTTATAAAGACATGTCAATTAGCATTGAAGTACGTAAATACCTTAAAAGAAAGTACTGCAAATGAGGTAAACAGCTTCTTAAATGCATTAAACGGTGGTTATATTCAACCGGGAAATGGTGGAGATCCAATAAACAATCCAAAAGCTATTGAAACAGGACGAAACTTCTATCAGGATCAATCATCAGAAGTACCTACAAAGTCAGCATATGATAAATCAAAAGATTTACTTGACATTACAATAGAACATATTGATAATGAAACTCATAAGATTGTACTTGGAATATGGGATACTGAAACTGCACGTGATGACGGTCAACTGATATCATTAGTCTTAAGATTATTAGGAATGAAACCTACATGGTCCTCATCCCCTAGTGCTGGTGCCGATGGTAAAAAATTACGAGAAACACCAGAATATGAAGAACTGGAAGACATGTATAGACCTGACGGTTACAATAAGACCCGAATAGATGTAGTGATAGTATTAGATGGAAACTTCCGAGATTTATACAGCAGACAAGTAGGATTGCTTGATAAGGCATTCAGAATAGCATTAGCACGTTCATATGATACAATCATCAATAATCAAACATTGATTGATGAATATGGTGATGACTTACTTAGGGCAATTGACGGTGTAATGGAGGATATTGGTTATTATGGAGTTTCTAACGAGTCCTTGGATGACAATGCAGTTGCTAAGGATTGGGTGGAAGACTTCAAATATTATATGTCACTCAACATGACACCTGAAGAGTCCGGTGAATTTGCGATAAGTAGAATCTTTGCACCTCCAGAAAGTGATTATGGAGCATTAATCAGCCAAGCAGTAAGACAGAGCTGGACATTTAATGATACGAAAGATTTAGCATTGAAATATATCAATCGTATGGGATATATTTATTCAAGCAATAATTGGGGAACATATAACTCCAAAGTATTGGAAAGGCTGTTAAATTCAACCACATCATTATTTACCAGTAGGAATACAAATCTATATGGAGTAATAGATAATGATGACTACTTCGATTATTGGGGCGGTTTATACAATGCAATGGGATACATAAACAATAAGGACATTGCATTTAATGTTATCCGATATGGTGAAAACATTAACACCACTATCACAGAAATAGGACAATTCCTGAAAAGAGAAATGAATACCAGATATTATAATCCACAATGGATTAAATCCATGATGGAACAGGATTATGCTGGATCAAGTTACATGTCCAAATTTGCATCAAACCTTTATGGTTGGGCATCAGTTACCGATAAGGTTACCAATAAAGATTGGGACAACATGGTTAGTGTCTATATTGATGATAAATATGGATTGGGAGTTACCGATTTCTTGAATAATGGATATAACTCATATGCAATGATATCCATGACAGGAACGTTATTAACGGCAGCTCATGAAAGTAAATGGAAAACAGACGATGACACATTGAGAAAAGTTGCAAATATCTGGGCACAAAATGTGATAGATAATGGAGTTGCATGTTGTGACTGTAGTTGTGGTAACGTATTGATGATGGATTGGTCATTGAAATTCATAAATCCTGATTTGATGTCTCGTTTAAAGGCCAAATTATATCAAGCAACACAAGATAAACGATTCTTTGAAGATGGATATGGCCAAAGTGATAATGAAGATGGAAATATGAATGGAACTTCAGATGAAAGTGGAAACACTACTGAAGATGGTATGAACAATACAGGAAATAGTACAGGAGACAATACTGGAAACAGTACAGGAGATAACATGGGTAACAGTACCGGAAACAGTACTGGAAATAACACTGGAACAAATCC
>MVJJ01000010.1 GCA_003266145.1 Methanosphaera sp. SHI613 | reverse complement strand
TAATCTTGATTATATTTTATCATTTATATATACTTTTATTTAATATTGGATAATTATTAATAACCTGAATATTATAAATTACTATAATAAAGTGATGATTATGAGTAAGGATGATAGAAGTCAAGTAAATCCATTTACGGGAAAGGCACATTATGATACCGTTGATGATGATGCATTTCTTGAGGAATGCTATAATGCCTATTACAATGAAGTAGGTCAATATGAACTGCTGGACAATACCCAAGCCGGGCAAATGGTAATGGACATCACGGTCTTGTTGGTACGTACCGTTGAAGATTATCTTCAAAAGATTAATCGAATGGATTACGTGATAGATTATTATGATTGGGAAGTTCACCTGGTAAATAGCTCCATAGCAAATGCATGTTGCTATCCGGGGGGTAAGATAATAGTTTATGCGGGTATTCTTGAGTATATGCAATCGGGTGAAGAACTGGCTTTCGTATTGGCACATGAAATTTCACATGCACTTCTTGATCATTCCCGTACTCAGGTTAGTGTAGAACAGACAAAAAACTCATTATCATCCGCCTCATGGATGGGAAGCTTTGCATTGGATATGCTGGGCTTTGGAGCTGCCGGAGATTTGGTACGTGCAGGTGTAAACATAGCAAATGCGACATCACATTACTTTTTAACACAGCCATGGGGTAGAAGTCATGAATTAGAGGCAGATAAGCTGGGATTAACGATATCCTATCTTGCAGGCTATGACGTCAGCGGTGTTCCCGTATTTTGGCAGAGATTTTCACAGGATTGCAATAATGACTTTGATTTTTTCTCAACACATCCATCCGATGAAAAAAGAATAGCTGTAATGAGGGAATCATTAATTGAAATGCAGAATAATCCCAACTTCTTTTCACAGCCACTTCTACCTGAAACACCTAAAGCCAAGGATGAATATAAGAACAGCGCCATAGAAAGAAATATTCAAAATTACAACAAATCACAGCAGCTTGATTATGATAATGCATATGGTCAAGCAGGCGACAACGTTACAACACACACCTTCCAAACACAACTTAACTGTCCCAACTGTAACAGTGTCGTAGTTTTAGGTGATGCATTCTGCAACGGGTGTGGATTAAATTTGAATAACCTTCACTGTCCGAATTGTGGGGGCAGCATACAATTAACGGACCGATATTGCATGCATTGTGGAAAAAAATTATAATCCCCTATTTTTAACTCATTTTCATTTTCATCTATTCTTTTAATTATCCATTTTCATAATGATTAATCATACAACTTATAAATACCTTTTAATACAAACTCTTATACAATTAAAGAAAAATAGTATTATTTTTTTTTAGATTATGCATAAAATATCTGGAGGTTCTTGTGATGAGTAAGGATAGTAGGAGTAATTTAAATCCGTTCACGGGTAAAAAACACTATGATAATATAAATGATGATGAATTCTTAAATGAATGTTATAACGCGTATTATACTGAGATTAAAAAATATCAGATATTGGATCAGACACCTACCGGGCAGATGGTTTATAATGTAACAAGCAAACTTATTAATACGGTTCAGGAGTATCTTCAAAAGATTAATCGTCTTGATTACGTTCAGGATTACTATGACTGGGAGGTACATCTTGTAAATAGTGAAATAGCAAATGCATGCTGTTATCCTGGTGGAAAGATTATAGTATACTCTGGTATATTGCAGTACATGAGAAACGAGGAAGAACTGGCATTTGTACTTTCACATGAGGTATCACATGCACTTCTTGATCATTCACGTACCAGTGCCAGCGTACAGAAGACCAAGAATTCAATATTCTCATTCTCATATATAATCGGTATGATACTGGAATTATTCGGAATCAGGGGGGCAAGCCAACTTACACAAGCTGCCACAAACATAGCAAATATGGGGTCACACTATCTACTAACTCAGCCATGGGGCCGTAATCATGAATTGGAAGCCGATAAGTTAGGTTTAATAGTTGCATATCTTGCAGGATATAATGTTGACATTGTACCGGAATTCTGGAAAAACTTCTCAAAAAACAAGGGTAACGAGTTTGATTTCTTCTCAAGTCATCCGGCAGATAGTAAAAGGATAGCCGTTATGAACGAATCATTGGTTGAAATTAAAAACAATCCGGATTTCTATTCAAGACCTCTATTGCCGGATACACCTAAGGTTAACGAGGCTTATCTAAAGCAACAATAAAAAATAGTAATTTAAAAAATTTTTTTAGGAGAATTTACTCTCCTATTCATTTATTTCAAAAACGGTAAGTAACTTTGGAATCTCCTGATTTGAGTTTATTGCAACGTTACATACGTATGTATCATATACTACATATGCCCACCAGATAAGACCGATTGGAAACATTGCCATGGTCAATACGATTGAAATTAACAGCTCAACCAGTCCTCTTTTTCCAAGGCCATTGTATACGTTACCTACTCCTGAAATTATGACTGATAATACTAATGCGATAACTAAGTTTTTTTCTTCTGGCATTTAATTACCTCTATTAATTTTTCAATGAATTTTTTGCATATATTATTTTTACTGATGTAGTATTAATATATTTCTATTGTAGCAGTGTCCTTTCATAATTCATGAGGTAATATATTTATCCTATTCATATTTCTTCTAGTATTATATCTTTGTATTGTGGGAATTCCTCTATAAAGTCATATATTTCCTTATCCAGAAATTTTTCATATTTTTCCTTTGAATCCACTTGTGGATCCTTGTATTTGTATTGCAGTTCGTTTCTTTTTGCATATGATTTGACCAGTCTTTCTTTTACTTTGGGGTCGAAATTTTTGAATCTGGTTGGCTTGTTATGTTCCTTGCCGGTATATGCCAGTCCTATTGTGTTGAATCGGTAGGGCATGATTGTTCCTGCATTCAATGCTACTTCATACATCTCAAAATAATGTTGGGTGATAAATTCATAGTTTAATTTTATTTTTGAGTCTTTAATGTGTTTATCTACTTCTTTTAGGTTATTGATATATTCTTCATTCCAATCTTCCATTTTGATTACTTCCTTTACTTAACAATGTTATATTTATAACAATGTTATATTTATATTTTTTATTCTGATACTATATAATCATAAATTTTTTCTGATTTAAAATATTTAAAAAAAGAAATAAAATGGATTGAACCATTGTTAACTAGTTATCTTAAAAAACTTTTTTAATATCAAGTATGGGAGTATTATTAAGCATATCAACGCCGTTAAACTTAATAACATTAGCATTAATCTCTTTAATAATTATATTGGAAACTCCTATTGGATTTGGCCTGCAAGGAGCTCTTGTTGAAAATAATGCAGTCAACGGTCCATCTCCCCTAAGAGGAACGGTCTGTTTAAATCCATTGCACTTATCCAGATAAAAGATAACCATATATTCCTCATCAACCTTCATATTGGCCATGCTTTCAAGGTATTGCTCATCAATTACAAGTTCTCCCTCCACAGTCATGGCATCATCCACCCTTTTTGGAACATCCTCAACATTATCAAATGGACTTTTGATGTAGCCTATCTGTTTAAAAATAATATCATTCATACTATGCCTCAATTTACATTAAATATGGTTAAATATTTTATCATTTGGATTATTAATATCTTTCTTAATAACCCCTAAAATCAATAATAATGCTTTGATAGGATAAGGAGGATACTCTTGCAAATTCTACAATAAATATATTTCAATAATTTTAAATAATTTTATCAACAAAGTATTCAATACATAAAAACGTTTTTATCGGAGGATACTATGAAAAATGAGTGTATAATATGCAATTCACCAGTAGAGTACCTGTCAAATGATGAATATATGAAATGTTTCATATGCAATAAGAAACAGTACAGTAAAATGAGATGTGTAAATGGACATTACGTCTGTGATGAATGTCACATGAACGGCATAAACAGTATCTACGGCATACTTTTAAAGGAAAAATCCAAAAATCCAATAGGAATACTAGAAAAACTAATGAATGAATCCTTTTGTCACATGCATGGACCGGAACACCACGTACTTGTCGGAGCATCACTTCTAACGGCATATAAAAATGCCGGTGGCGATATTAACCTTGAAGAATCATTAAAGGAACTCATAAAACGTGCAAGTAAAGTACCTGGGGGCTTCTGTGGATATTATGGTGCATGTGGGGCCTGTGTAAGTACAGGAATATTCATGTCAGTAATAACCAATTCAACACCGCTTGCTACAGAGGCCTTCGGTCATTCCAATATGATGACATCCCTGGCATTACAGGAGGTAGCTACACATGGTGGGCCAAGATGCTGTAAAAGAGACGCGTATCTATCAATAAATGCCGCCATAGACTATGTAAGCAATCAGTTTGATATTCAAATGGAAAAAAAGGATATACACTGTAGTTATTCCAGTTTAAATAAGGAGTGCATTGGGAATAACTGTCCATTTTATAAATAAAATCAAAAAAAGTAATTGTTAATAGTATACTTATTATACTATTGTTTTTTATCTTCCAAGACGTTTGAAACTATTTCCAGAAGCATTTGCTCTATTTCCTCATCAACTTCGGAGCCACTTTTCATTGAACTTGTAAACTCTCTGCTTATATACATAATTTCTTCATCACTCAGGCCATTATTTTTCATTTCCTTAACATTTTCTATGATGTCCTCCTTAATGTCCTCAAATGACATTGCCTCTGCAAATGCTTCATTATCAAGTTTATAACCGCATACATCACATGTCCTGTTGATAGGGGTTGTTGGAAACTCACAGTATGGACATTTCAATTCAAATTCACTGCTATCAAAGCCTTCCTCTATTTTTTCCTCATTTATAAGGTCTTCCATTGACAGGTATTCCAATCTCTTAAGCAATGATTCTGATAGGACTAATCCGTTATCATATTCATCAATCATCTGGGCTTGAATCTCCAGTGCCTTATCTTTTGTAATGATTTGTTCGTTAATCAGTCCTTCAAGATAGTCTGATAAGTGTGGTGGCCTGCCTATCAGTTCATCAAAATCAAAGTCGGCCGTCGGCTTTTGCTCCTCAAGTTCCATTAATGTGGTAATATATTTCTCATGGTTTGAGAGTATGCTGTTTTTAATGTTTTCGAAGTAGTCATCGTTAATGTTTTCACGGATGCTGCTTGCGGAGAAGTACTTGTTATCATCATCAAGACATCTGCTGTAATGGATTATGGTCTTGTCTTCACTGCTGATATCCTCCAATACAAGACATGCTGACATGTTTAAGTCATAGAGATTGCATGAATGAATCATATCATCATCCAATGTATGGCCGTCAACGCTACATTCTGCATTATCCTTATTCACGTCAAGATTTATTGAGGTTAATACAAGATTATCGTCAAGTTTTCTAGCGTAGTCGTTGTCAAGTAATATCTCAATGATTCTATGTGTCGGTTCATAGATACTTATCGTTGAACCACCCATCAGCATATATTCAAGTTCACTGATGAAATACTTGTTTCCCCTATACTCCGGAAGTACATATATTTCATTTAATGAAAAATCCCCTACTCCCTTGGTATAATCATAGGTTACAAATCCAACAACCTTATCATCATATAATAATTCCTTAAATAGGTTACATTCTGGATTTTCTAGTTTATATCCTTCTTCAGATATACTTTCACATATGTAATCATAGTTATCCCGTAGTATCTCTTTAGTATTAAGTAATTCGTCATCATCATCGTTATGGTAAATTTCAGCTATAAAATTTTCTCTTTGAATAAAATTATTATTAGACATATATTATAATATTTATATACTACTATATGAAAATTATTATATTAATTGAAAAAATTAAATAAAACACAGTAATACTATAATATTAAGTTATGCCATGGGATTTAATCATAGATGGATAAAATTTTTACCCTATTACTCTAATAATTTAAGGGATGTTTCACAGATGACTAGAATAAATTTGGATGAATACAACTTGAATGAAGTAAAAAAAGAGAAGTATCAAAGACATCCATATGATAAACTGCATGACAAATACCTTTATAATAAATTATATCATAGAAAATGCATATCCGACACAATTAATGATGATTTGATAGCACCAATAATCAACTTATACGAAGCCCTGATGGATACGACACACATTTTATCCAAGCTTAACTGTCCTATTGAATTGGAATCGGATGCTGGAATATCACAGCAGACGCTATCACTATCACGTGAAGTAACATCCGATTACAGAACAATATATTATAAGTTAAATGGACAACTGGACGTAATATATGTGACAGTCAGACTACTTGATCATACAACTCTAATGCTTTCCAGAATACATAACAAATGTATTCACAATGCTTTGGAGTTAAATCTCGAAAAACATGCAACATCAGATGGCAACTATCTTTACATAACACATGATTGTGCAATAAATGTGGGATTAAACATATGTACAGCTAAAAAAAGTCTTAGAACTTACATAAAAAAACATTCACAAATTAAATTCGATGAAAGATCAAAAATCATACTGGGAAAACTAGACGTATCCGATTTGCTATACATAGATAATGAGGACATGGTGGAATTCTTGTCAAACCTCATAGAATACTCGGTATTGAGGGATGAATATAGCACTTACCTGAAAAACATACAAAAAGAGCAATGAAGAAAAAATACGATACAATCTTTTATATGATTTTAAAGCCAGTCGTATTCAAAGAAGAATTCTAATTGCAAAAGCCAATAAAAAGTAATTTATTATAATCAAAAAGGAATATAAATAATAATAAGATATTCAAGAAAAACATTCAAGTTAACCAATAGGATAAGGTGATTATTTTTGAGTCAAAAATGCCCAAATTGTGAAAACAATATAAAATCAGATGCTCTCTTCTGTCCAAACTGTGGATATGAATTGAATCAGGAAATGATTACAGATGACTTTGAATTTAGTGACGACTTCTCATTTACGGGAAATACAAACTTCAGTGATGACTTCAACTATTCTGATTCAGAAGAAGGTACCGATGAGGACTTTTCATATGACGACTCATTGAATGTTGATGACTTTGAAGAAAAAACACCAATAACTGATTATACAAATGATGACTTCACAGTTAATGGTTTTGATGCGAAAAATGAACTTGACGACGTACAATCAACTGACGATTCAACCACGGAATGGATTGATGACTTTTCAGATTCAACAAATCAAGATGAAACAGCCACTGATTTTGACTTCGTGAATGATGATTTCTCATTTGAAGAAGGAGCTAATGTTGATGAACAAATGATTGAAAAAGATTCAAAAGACTCATCAGCTTCATATAATAACTCCAGTTTTTCATTTGAAGATGATTTTAATGAACTCGTGGGGGATGAGTTTTCCACAGAAACCACTCCAAATGATTCTCAAGGTAGTGATAATTGGGAGTCAATGGATCTGGCAGATAACATGGGTACATCCGTTGAATCAAAGGATGATTCAGACAGTGATGATGATTTATTCTTCGACGACTTTGATTTTACACAAGAAGGTACTGCCAAAGAAGAGCAGTCTTTAACGGATGAAGCATTGGAAGAGGATATCCTGTCAGATAATCTTTCAGATAGCCTTGATGAAGATTCTTCCGATGACTACTTTGACGATTTCGAAGACATTGACAGTGATGATGGGAAAAATGTTGATGCTGATGTTACAAATGAATTTACGGCTGACTTTGATGATTTTGATGCTTCCATGGAAAAAACTAAAATTGAAAGTGATGAAACAAAAACTAATGATAGGTCTTTAAGGAAAGATTCAGGTGTCAATGATGATTTGTTCTTTGACGACTTTGACTTTACGGAAGATAATAATACCATAGAATATACAATACAACAGGATGACTCGTTTGATGCAGACTCAGATAATGCACTATTGGATATTGATGATACAAATGATACTGTCCATATTAAACAGGAGGGTGATATAGAAAGAGAGACTCTATCGAATGATGAATTTGATTTCGTATCCGACTTTTCAATAGATGAATCAAATAATGAAAATAATTTCCACACAGAAAGTGCCAAACAGGAAAATAACTACCTGGATGATGATTATGGAGCCAATGATTACATCAATAGACAAGTAAAATATGATACAATTGATGACTATGACTACGTGGACAGGGAAGACACTAATGTGGAAGAATATCAAATTGCAAGTTCAACTACAAAAGATAATACAGAATACGGCTACGTGGATGACTTTTCCGTCGACGATAATTATCCTCATCCCACGACACACAACCCCTATTATATGGAAGAACCGGATAAAAATGATGATTCATCATTAATTAGTATTATAAAAGCAAATCAAACCACCATATTGATATTAATCATTATAATACTCATATTAATCATTATAATGCATCATATATGATTAATCCTCCTTTTAACTTATTTTAAATTAAAAAAACAAATCTTAAATATTTTTACTGACAAACATATATGTATATAATTTATTGGGATAACTATGGATAAGAAAGATATTAGTGTTGTAACTAGTGAGATAAACAAGTACCGAACAAACTTACTGGACTTAAGCAGAAGAAACAAATTCTTAAACTTCACAGCATCAAAAAGCAAAAGCATAGAAATAATAAACGAAAACATGCTTAACTTATTTGACAAACTTGTTTTAAAAGAAGAATCAATGAAATTCTTATCATTTGATGAAGATGATGCCTCCATTTACATCACTCATCAGAACGTATGGGATGATGAATCAGACGAATCAGAAGGCAACTTAAAAATCCAGACAAATGATGACAAAAACGGCCTAAACAGGAAGTTAATCAAACTCTACAAGGACAACAAATCCACAATAGAAGAAAAAGGATTCAACAGTCTATTTCTGGCACTAGGATTTCTCGAATGGAAAGATTCATCCTACCAAAATAAATTATCCAAAGCCCCACTAATACTTATTCCCGTAAAGCTAACAAAGTACTATGATACATATAAGGTATCCTGGAACTATGAGGAAGTACGATATAACACAACACTAAAACACGTACTTAAGGACATAAACATCATCCTACCGGAATATGAATCCCTAAACTCAAAAGCCGAAATGAAGGAATACCTCGAAAAGATAGAGGAGGCCATCAAAAACAAGAACGGATGGACAGTAAACTCAGAGGTATATCTATCAATATTCAGCTTCAAAAAACTGGCAATGTATGAAGACTTGGATTTATCCCGATGGACCAACATAAACGAAAACAACATCAGAAAACTATACTTCAATAAAAAAGAAGATGATGAAGAGACAGTATCAATAACCGATTATGACGACTCCGTAAGATCCGTTGACATATACAACGTATTGGATGCTGATTCAAGCCAGCAGGAAGTAATACAAAACATTAAAAACGGTGCCGACTTGGTTGTGGAAGGACCACCTGGAACTGGAAAAAGTCAAACAATAGTAAATATCATAGCACAACTAATGGCAATGGACAAATCGGTACTATTCGTCAGTGAAAAAAAGGTAGCACTTGACGTTGTAAAAAGCAGGCTGGACAAGGTAGGACTAGGAGACTTCTGTCTTGAATTGCACGGTGAAAACTACAATAAAAAAGCATTCACACAGGACTTGGCAAAGACATTATCCTTACAGTCAATAACCGAGGACTACTCAAGAACATACACACACCTTGACAATATCAAAAAGGATCTTGATGACTACGCAGATATAATCTATCAGAAATTCGGACAATCAAACAAGACAACCTATGATCTGATAGGAATGTATGATAAATACTCCAAAAGATTAAATAACACTACCCTTGTAAACGTACACATAAATGATGTTGAAAAGCTAACGCCGGAGGAATATGACAATATCATGGATAACCTCTCGGCACTATCACAGCAATATGACATGGTAAAACCAGTATCAGATAACTTCTGGAGAAAAACAGACACGTCAAACCTGAACATCACCGAAATAACCGGTATGGAATTATTGGTTGATGAAAGCATACAAGACATCGATGAACTAAAGGGATTAATCCATGAAATGAGTGAATTAATCGGACTAAAAAACTATCAGAAACTGACCATATCACAGTTACTTGACAAGCTGTCATTAATATCAAACAATCTTCAAAACTATGAACATAAGGATACGATGAATGAAATTATCCACGACGTGGAAGAATACAATCAGTTATCCTCAAAGGATGATAAAACATACAATATAAAATCACTAAAACAGCTAAAGCTCAAATTCCTAAAAGTAAATAAGCTACTTGCAAACACGAAATTCAAAAATGAATACCTATTTTCCAAGGCATTGGATGATAACATTCACGTATTGAAGGCAATACATGAATCAATCGAAACATCCCCAGTAAGAAATCTGATAAACGATCCAAACCTTGAAGACAAGATCATACTCTTTGAGAAATATAAGAACAACTCATTGATGAGATTGGTAAACAGGGAATTTGAAAGCCTGAGAAATCAACTAAGAGGCTATTACAACTACATGGCCGATGATGAACAGATTTACAATGACCTGATAAAACTCTCACAGGACCGAAACGAATATAACAGCATAAGATATGAAGTAAACTCATATTGTACACAGCCAATGAACTATGGACAACTGCTGAAGGAATATGACCAATTGAACAAATATAAACAGGAACTACAGCAGTTAAAACAGAAGATGGGACATAAACAAATATCAAACAAACAATACCTTGCCGAGTTAAATAATCTAATCAAAAAAGAAGAATTAAGACAAAAAATAACAAAAGAAGAAAAAACGGCAAATGCCATATTTGGAAAGTCATGGAAGTCATATGAATCAGATGCCGATGAATTGAAAAAATCATTAAGTCAACTGGATACATTTAAAACATCCATAAATGATGGATACTTCACAGATGATACACTGCAATTTATCAAAGATGCAAACTTCGAATACTATGACAAGCTAAGAGGACAAATCGATAAAAAGGATAAAAAACTGGAATCTGCTTTTTCCAAAATCAATACAAAAGTAAACCGCTCCGATAGTAAAGACTTTAAAAACATAAAGATATCCGATTACGACAAACAAAAAGAGCAGATAAAATCATTAACATCAAACTTCGATACGATAAATGACTACCGATTATTCGATGGCTACTGCAAAGACTATACAAACGAGTATACCCGTGACATTATCTCAAAGATACGTCAGGATAAGATAGAATCAGAGTACATAACTGACATATTTGCATACAGCTATGCAAATGAAGCATTAAAGAAGATATTTGTAAGTGACACATTAAACAAGTTCAACCACAATATTCAGGATAAGAAGATAGAAGACTTCAAGAAGTTCGACAAAAGAACAATAGAACTAAACCGTAAACGTATACGTAATATGGTAATCGAGAAGATACCGGATATACATGCAAGTCTTGAAAGATATTCCAGCCTGGGATTGTTGAACAAGGAAATATCCAAGAAATCAAGACACCTTCCAATAAGAAAGACCTTGGCAAGTACGCAGGATATCATTACAAAGATAAAGCCATGCTTCATGATGAGCCCAATGAGTATTGCACAATATCTTGATTCAAAATACTACGAATCCTTCTTCGACTATGTAATCTTCGATGAGGCAAGTCAGGTAAAAATCGAGGATGCAATGGGAGCTTTACTCAGAGGAAAAAACTACGTCATCATGGGAGATACAAAACAGCTTCCACCAACAACATTCTTTGATTCATCACTGGAGATTGATGAGGACGATGAAATATACAGCGCAGTAGGACTGGAAAGTATACTTGAACATGCAAAGGTAACTTTTGATACAAAAATGTTGAAATGGCACTATCGTAGCAGACACGACTCACTGATAGCAGTATCCAACAATGAATTCTACAACAATCAATTATATGTATTTCCATCATCAGAGAAGATATCAGACGATTTGGGTTTAAAACTAAAATATAATCCTGATACAATCTATGAAAAAGGATCAGCCCGAAACGTCAAGGAAGCCGAGGAAATAATCGATTACCTATTTGAACTCTTGGAAAAATACGATGATAAAAAAACAATAGGAATAGCAACCTTCAGTAAAAAACAGAGAAATACAGTTGAAGAAATACTTGAGGAAAGAATGGGTGATAACTCAGAATATGAAGCATACTTTGATGATACAAACAAGTTCTTCATCAAAAACATCGAAAACATACAGGGAGACGAACGGGATATAATCCTCATAAGTACAGGTTATGGATTTGATGACAACAAGCATATGAGCATGAACTTCGGACCATTAAACAAGGATGGTGGAGAAAGAAGATTGAACGTACTCATAACAAGAGCAAAAGAGCAATGTGTAGTATTTTCAAACTTCAAGTCAGCAGACCTGAAGGTAGATAAGACCAACAAGGGACTGCATGCATTCAAGACATTCCTATACTATGCTGATAAGGGTAAATTCCCTGCAGGCATACAAACATCAACCTCACGTGAATCCGAGTTTGAAAATGAGATATACGACATACTTGTAGATGAAGGATACACAGTTGAACGAAAGGTTGGAACGGCAAGCTACAGAATAGACCTGGCAGTCGTAAATCCGGACAACCCCGATGAATACGTACTAGCAATAGAATGTGACGGTCCAACATATCACTCCTCAAATTCAACACGAGACCGTGACAGGCTTCACGAGGAAGTACTTGAAAACTTAGGATGGAACTTCTATAGAATATGGAGTACCGACTGGTATCATAACCGTGAAGATGCTAAAAGAAGATTATTGGATAAGGTAAAAGAAGTAAGTAAATGATTTACTTTAATAATCATCTTATTTCATATTTTTTCTTTTTATATACAACTATTTTTATAAATCAAATGGATATTCAATTTTTTAAATAACTTCCCTTAATAATAATGATTTAAAATATCATGGAAAAAATATCAATTTTATTAACTTTTAAAATAATATATATA
>MVJJ01000018.1 GCA_003266145.1 Methanosphaera sp. SHI613 | reverse complement strand
ATTGTTCTAATCATTTATTAGAAGATTATGTATTTAATCACTACAATTATTTGGAGTTTATGAAAATGTATGAAGAGATATTTGGAAAAAGTCCACGTGTAAAACTAATCAATTATATCCTGATTAACCCTGATTTGGAATATACCAAAAAACAATTGGCCTTAGGCTCAGGAATTGCTAGATCAACATTGGATTCCATAATTACAGACATAATGAATGAAGGTTATTTACTTAAGACAAATAACAAATACCATTTAAATAAAAATTCAGAATATGTCAAAGTTTTATATGAAACACAAATCAAACTAGCAAACATTGGAGCAAAGGAATTATCCAAGAAGGATAATCCCGAAAAAAGATTATCTGATGAAGAATTAGATATGATTTTTGATGAAGAGTCTGATTTTGATATTGATGAACAACTAGAAAAACTGGAATATGAAGAAGAAAAAATAAGAATTGTATCATTTATTAATAATAAAAAAAAGGTGATGGATTATGCCTACATTGGAAAATAAAACCCCACATATCTTATTTAATGATAAGGCAAAATATATTGATGGATTTCTTTGTTTAACAAAAAATGAGGTATTACGCTTATCATTCATTGAAGAAAGAATTACACAGAATGATAACGGAGACATTGATATAGAATATGATGGCAGTACACAGATAATTATGAATCGAAGTGTTGCAGAAAATTTGGCTAAAACAATATTATCGGAATTAGACAAATCCAAGTAATTTCCTAAATTTCCATTATCTTTGAGGGTGCCAAGTATACATCAGGGCCATGATTTGTCAGATGTATCCCAACATACTCCTTTTTATATAGATTCTTCAATGATTTATTCACATCCTTACAAGAGTATACGTTCAATTTATGACATACATTTTCTTTTGGAGTATTCTTTTTTCCAATATAATTATTTTTATATAAAAATAATAATATACTTTTTTCAATTTCCTGATTATTTTTCATATAAATATTTTTATACATATACTTATTTATAATTTATTACAAACATATTTATAAGTAATACTATATTGTTGAAAATATAACAAATAAATAGAAAGAAGAAAATCATTAGAAATTAACCTAAAAATTCCATAAATAAAATACATACTTATTATGGCAATGATTAATATACTATAAAGATAAATAATAACACATATCATATTTAATCATAGGAGGTCATTGTATGAGAGAAAGAAGTATGCTAATCATAGCCATTGCTGTCATTTTATGCATATCTGTTGTATCTGCAACATTTTTGCTTGGTAACAACAACAATTCCACTGATTCAAACAATAGTACTGCTGTGAATAATTCAACAAATACCTCGCTAAACCAGACAAACAACACCACAAATAATACGACTACACAGACAACTACTAAAAAAACAACTAGCAGTAATTCAAAGAGCAAAACTAGCAGCAGCAAAAGCAGCAGTAAAAATTCAGATCCTGATTATGACCCTGAACGTGATGCAAGCCATAAATACGCGACTGAAGATAATCCTGTGACAGTTCAACAGTCCGATGGAGAGTACACCTATTATGGATCAGGTCATTATGATTACTACGCTGGTCCGACACACATGTCAGGAGAACATTATAAATCAATGAACAGCAGATCAAATTAAATTTCCTTTTTTTAACTTTTTTTAATTTTCATTTTTATAAATGTAGAAAAATATAATTATATCATTGGATGATATACATCTAACATTTGATAATTATAAACTTCTCATAACAAGACAATATAATAAAAAGTAACGCCATTAATTGAATAGTTAATTAAAATAGTATTAATATAATCTATCGAATATTAATTATTATAACAAGGTGAATTTAACAGCCATGAAGTCATATTACCTCATAACATAATTTCCAAAGAAATGATTAAACAAGTATATTATTATTTTAAATTAAAAAAGGAGAGGATGGTTTAGAAGTCCAGGATTTTCTCTGGAGAGTCAATTATCTTCAATGGATACTCATCACGGTATGCTTCATCGTTTCCCTGTCCGTAACTGACAAGTATCATATCTACTCCACTGGCCTTGGCAGCCTCTATATCAGCTACTTTATCACCAAAATACAATACCTTATCCTTGTCGATACCTGCCTCTTGTATTATCTGGTTGAGCCTGTATGGATCGGGCTTGTTGGGAAGACCTTCTTTTTCACCTGAGATGTACTTGAATTCCACATTTTCAAATAACTTGCCAACCATTTCTTCAAGGTTTTCCTGGTCTCTGTTAGAGCATATTGCAAGCGTTATGTTCCTTTTTCGTAGTTTTTCCAGTACTTCAATTACTCCATCATATAGTCTCGTGTTATGCTGTGGACTGTCCTTATAGTTTATCGTGAATTGTTTCATGAATTCATCTTCTATTCCATCCATCTGTTTGTGGATAAATTCTCTGAATATCTGATAGTCAAGTCCTTCAACGTCCATGTCAAATGTTGGAAGATTGAATTGCCGGAGTGTTACGTTGAAGTATTTGATTGAATCACGATAGCTGTCGACTAATGTTCCATCAAAGTCAAATATGTATAATTCCTTCATCTATTAGCTCCAGTATTTCATCTGCATTATCAATTACCCTGATAGGATAGTTGTCTTCATAGTCTTCACTGCTTCCCTGGCCATATGTTACAAGTATCAAATCCACTCCAGCATTTTTTGCTACCTTAACATCGGCGTCCTTATCTCCAAAGTAGATAACCTCATCTTTGGTGACGTCTTCAGCATTTATTATCTCATTTATCCTGTATGGATCAGGTTTATCAGGTACTCCTTTTCTATAACCGGATATGTGTTTGAAGTTTATTTCTTCAAAAAATCTTTTGGCCATATTCTTAACCATTTCTTCCTCACGGTTTGAGCATATTGCCAGTGTCAATCCACGTTTTTGCAGTTGTTTTAGTACATCAATTATTCCATCGAAGGGTTTTGTATTATTTAACGGATCGTCGGCAAACAGTTCAATGTATCTGGGATATACAGGCGTATCTTTTCCTGCACCATTATCGTTTAGGTATTTTCTGAATGTCGGATAATGAAGCGTTTTTATGTCCTCTTCGTATGGTGCTATGTCAAATTCCTCCAGCACCCTGTTAACACACATGAATGAGTCTTCAAACGTATCAAGTATCATTCCATCCAGGTCGAATATAAATAATCTTTTCATATTATTATATTTTGTATTTAATGAATTTAATTGTTTATCCAATCTCTCCAGAAAGAGGTATGATAAATGTTAAAAAAAAGAGAAAAATGGTATGATATTACCATTTGAAGGTGGTGAGCAATCCTTTTTCATTGATTTGCTTAAATATTGCCATACATAATAGGACAAATAATGTCGTTAAGATACAATCAAAGATTAGCCATATGACTTGACTAACACTATATATTGTTAAGAATATGAAAAAGTTAGACATTATGTTAGTTCCTGGATATGCTAGTGCCAATTCAAGTGATGTGGTAACGTAGGTCATGACATCTGTTATGAATGCTACGATAAATACTGATATGACAGTATTGTTGGTTGCTGTTATGAGCTTTTTCCATACGACGTATCCGCATAGAGGCGCTACTATACCCATAGAGAATATGTTAGCACCCAGTGTTGTTATTCCACCATGAGCAAATATTATTGCCTGGAAGAATAATACGAAAGCCGTTATTAACGCCGTGGATGATGGACCGAAAAATACCGTTGATGGAGCATTTCCACATGGATGTGAACAGCTTCCAGTCACTGATGGTGATGTAATGGATGATAATATCAGCATGAAAACACCTGATAATCCATAAAGAGCTAAGAATTCGGGATTGTCTTTAACTGTTTTTCTTAGCTGCATGATTCCATATATGATTACGGCCAGTGATATGACTGTCCACAAAAGACACCACATTGGTGGCAGGTATCCTTCCATTAAATGCATATAATTCCTCCTTGTACTTATTATCCCATGTATTATTTATATGTTATATAGTTTAAAAATGCTATCATAATTACATGTCAATCGATTAGTTAAACAGTAATCAGTATACTATAACAAAATGAGAGTAACACCATTAAACATATGATGATTCATTGATTTTGATTAAGAAAAATCAACCAAAAAAATGTCACATCATCAGAATCACCAGTAATTTGAATGAAATTGTGTTAATAATTCATAGTTATAGATTAAAATAATGATAAGAAAATGGAATAATCATAATATATTGTATATAAAAATAGAAGATTTAACCATAATATTATATATAAAATAAATCAATAAATAATAGTATTAAAAGAAATAATTTTAGGTGAATCTACCATGGCCAGTAAAGTTAATCCAACACCAGTTTTAAAGGGTAAAGATGCTGAAAAGTTTTATGATGAGTTAAGTCGACCTTCCACCCTTGAAGAAGTCGAATCACTTAAAAAAGCCGATGAAATATTTCAAAAAATTAAATTCATCAGGTAATTTTTTCTCATATATCCTTATACAATGGGATATTATGCCTATTTTTCTTTTTTCCAGTAACGAGTATTGGACAAAACTTTTATTTTTCTTATTTTTGTTTGTGTTTGAGTGTATAGGCTTTATTTTTTAATTTGAGGTTTTATATTTTGTTTTGTGTTTGAGTGTTTTTTCGTCTGTTTTTGTCGTTTAGCGTTGTTTTGGTGTTGGTTTTTGTATGTTTTTTTATTTTTTCTAAAAAATGAATAACAATTGTTATATTTTTTATTGGTGTTTATTTTTGTTGGTTGGATTGTCTTTTTTTTGTATATTCAGTGTTTTTTTGTTTTAGTTCTTGTAATAGTTTATTTTTTCTTTTTTGAATGTTTGGTATTCTTTGTTTTCGTCTAGGTCTATTTTTATTATTTCTATTATTCTATTAAGATTGTATACTGTGCTGTATAGGTTTATGTTGTTTTCTATTTGTTTTTTGTTTATGAATGGTAGTTGGTTGATGTGGTATTGTTGTTTTAGTGTTCCGAATGGTGCTTCTACTGTTTTTCCTCTTTTTTTGTATTCTTCTTTTCCTTCTTCTGTTTCTAGTTTATATTTCATTGCTTGTGAGTATTCGGATCCATATTCTGTTATTTGTCTGTGTGTTTGTGAATCTGAGAAGCATAATCCTTTATATGGGCACATATAACATGCTTCGGGGTTATTGTATATTCTTTTGATTTCATAGGGGTCTGTGTCTTCTTTTTTGGCATTGTTTTTTACTATGTATTTGTATTTGAAGAATAATAGTTCGTTATTAAAACATAGAAATGCATTTGTTCCTTCTATTTCTATCATGTTGTCTTTGTGAAATGGATTTGGATTATATTTCTTTTTATTGTCTTTGCTTTGTTTTCTGCTTACTATGTATCCATCTAAATTGTATTTTTCTAGTATTTTATTGCTTATTTCGTTGTGATAACCTGTATCTGCACTTATTTTGTTTAATGGAATTGGGCTGTTTTGTATTGCTTTTACTAAAGTTGGTGGTAATTGGTAATGATCTGATGGTTTGTCTGATATATGTGTTGCTAATATTAGTTTAGAAGTATAATCTACGGCTATTTGAAGATTATACGATAATTCTTTATTACTTTTTTTATTGTACATCCAACGAGCTTCAGTATCATATAATGGACATGATTTTTGTCCAGATTTCTTTAATTCTTCAAGAATATGATACAAGAAGTTAATTTTATCATTTAGCTTCATATCATCATACAATAGATTATAAGCTGGTTTTCTAAGCTTTTTAATAATTTCATCATCATAATCATCATTTTCAAGTATTTTAATCAATCTTTTAACATCAACTTTACGAATAACATTAAAACTACTATTATAAGCTTTAATAATTGTACCATCAATTGCCACATGATCAAAATCAGTTAATTCCAAATCAATAGCTAATTGCAAAGTTTTAGAAAGAATCAATTTATAATAACAAGATAACAAATAACGATATCTGCTAATACTACGACTAGAAGGAGTTAAACCATCCATAATAATCATAGAAGGAATACTTTTGTCCATATTATCCGCTATAACAGCAGGAGACGTAATCTTATTACAATAAGAATACAAAATCAAACAAAGCATACTTTCAATAGGATAACGAGGCCTACCAGTACTTTTTTGCTCAAAATGACCACAAATCTCCTGACAATAATTCTCAACAAAAAACATGACAAAAAACAACAAATTATCATCCAAAACAAAATCAATCAAACCACGCTCACGTAACAAACGTCTCTTTTCATTAAAAACTTCAAAACACATAACATAAACACCTACAATAATAATATCATTTAAATCTAATAATACTTAATTGAAATAAAAAAATACAATTAAATAAACTTTAATAGTTAGTTTAAAGAGTAACTAACAAATATTATTAAATATTAAATAATTATAACTAATTATATAAAAAATAATATATAAAACTAACTGAAATTCATAAAAATAAGCAAAATACACGCAGAAAAATATTAATAAAAAAATAAAAAATATTAAAAAATTATTAAAACATAAAAGAAAAAAAGAAAAATAAACCATTAAAAACTAAAAATAAGATAAAGTAAGGAAAATAAAGTTAAAATAAAGAATCTATGAGTTTTGTCCAATACTCATTTAATAGAAAAAAAAGTTCATCTGATTCAATTTCTTTAAATATATTTCTATCCGATTAATAAACATGTGAAATGTATATCAAAGCATAATATGATAAAGATTTGAACCCAAGTGTATTTTATACCTTAATTTAATATAATTTAAGTAATAAAAATTAATATATAAAAGAATTTGGTGAATTTTTGTGGATTTTCTTAATCAAACATTAACTCAAGTTGGTAGCGTAATAATTATTTTTTTAATTTTAACCGTTATAAGTGAAGTTATCTATAAAATAGTAAAAAATAATTATATAAATTATATTGATATGAAGGAATATTTGCCTGAAGATGAGGTTCATTCATTAAGACAAGTATTTTATCTAATTTTAATGGCATTGTGTATTGCAAATGTTTTCTATTATCTTATTGGGGAGGGCATAGAATTTATAAAGTATTACCCAATATATGATATTTTACTTTCATTATACTTTACAATCAAGTTAGATAAAAGCACCACAAAGAATAAAGTCTTATGGTTATTATTGATTCCTTATGCATCGTTGTTATATGTATTATTTAATATAACTTTAATAAATTATCTTGATATTATCCATATTTTAGTCTTTATATACCTAGCAAAACTTTGTTTTGATAAGTTTATGGAGTATACTGAATCAAATGGTTTAGGAATAACAATAGTATTATTATTTGTGATAATATTCTCCAGTTTCTTTATAACACAACACGCAGAAGGAGTCAATGCTTTAGATTCCCTTGTAATGATTTCAAATCAATTTACAGGTAACGGTTTTGGTGTATTTGGAAACAGTATCGCAGGTAAACTTAATAGTTTATTACTTGTTTGGGGTGGATATGTCCTTTCAGGAGTTAGTGCTGCAACATTAACTGCGGCAATTTTAGTTAAACATTTCAGAAAACGAATAGAAGAAATAGAAAAGTTAATTGAAGGAGATGATGAATAATGGATACTTCACAGGTATTATTTTTCATTATTCAATTATTAGTTGCAATTGGAATTTTCTCTGCATTAGTATTTGTTGGCAGATATGTTATCAATTATATTAAGACAAACCCGGCATTTAAAGATTCTAAATTTTTAAATCCTCTTGAATATTTCCCTCAGGAGAAATTAGCATATTTAAAACAAGTCTTTTATTTGATAATGATGATAATTTTTCTAATAATTGATTTATATTTAGTATTCAAATGGAACGATAGTTCAATTTATATATTTGTTATAGATATTATTGTCTCAATATATCTTGCACTTACTTTGACAAAAAAATCATCCAAGTATTATATAATATTGTTATTATTAATTCCATTTGGTTCACTATTCAAGTTAACATTTGGAGATAACCTGTTAATATGGTATGATATATTCCATATAATTGGATATGTATATTTCATGATGATTTATTATCGTAAATTTGTCCAATATACTGAAAACAATGAACTCGGGATTACAATAATCTTGTTATTTACAATAATATTGGTTAGTTTTTTATTTACAATGATTGTTGAAGATGTTTCTCCTCTAGATTCCATAGTAATGGTTACAAATGCATTTACAAGTAATAGTTTTGATGCTGCAGGAAATAGTATTGTTGGAAAACTTGATTCGATGATATTGGCTTGGGGTGGATTTATTCTATCAGGTGTAGGTACTGCCACATTGTCTGCTTCAATAATACAAAGATATGTAGATCGTGATTTTGACAACTTGGAAAAATTGATTAAAGATAAGAAAAAAGAGAAATAATTATATCAATGACAGATATGAATGGATTTCATGAGATTTATCCATAATACAAGTATGAAAACCCCTTCAACCCCCCTTTTTTTAAGATGAAGAATATAAT
>MVJJ01000088.1 GCA_003266145.1 Methanosphaera sp. SHI613 | reverse complement strand
GGTCTTGAAGGTGACTTAAGTGGAGAAAAACGTCCTGGAGCTATCGACAGAAGCCAAATCACCGGTGAAGGTGTAGGTATTGTTGAAGCATCAAGAGGAACATTAACTCACCACTACAAAACAGATGAAAACGGTTTAGTAACTGAAGCAAACATCATCGTAGCTACAGTACAAAACAACCCAGCAATGGAAATGGGTATTCAACAAGTTGCAAACACCTACATCAAACCTGGTGTAGAAGTTGACGATAAAATCTTCAACTTAATGGAAATGGTTATCCGTGCATACGACCCATGTCTCTCATGTGCAACTCACCAATTAGATACTCAAATGAGATTATCTACAGTTGAAGTATACGACCACATGGGTAACTTAGTTAAAAAAATATAATTAGTCAAATCTAAAAATACTAACTTCTTATGAAGTTGTGGAATTAGAGATTTTTTCTCTAATTTCTTTTCTTTCAAATATTTAAATTAGTTATCGCTGATTTATAGGGTATTGTATTTAATATAAAATATTTGTTTGTCGCATCTTTTGAACAAATAATGACTAAAATAATACAAATATAGGGAACATGGATTGTAGTATAGAATCGATTCTTGACTAACAATCCTACTCTTTTATTTTTTTAAAACTCTTTTTTTCAAAACTATTTTTTCATGATTTTAATCAAATTTTTTATTCTTCGAATATATTTTTTTAAAATACCTTCTCACGTTTAATTTTGCTATTTTTAATTTCCCTAACCTAATTGATAAAAAGGATTATTTTGAAGATTCTGAAGAATATTTGACTATAGATGTACTTCAACTAAAATGATAAGTTATATTGTTCTAAGGATAACACTGTAGAAGTAAATAAGTATAATCTTTTAATGTCTGTATGGATTTAGTTAGTGTGATTTATTTTGAGTTTTGTCCAATACTCATTTTACGAAAAAAAAAAAGAATTTTTGGATCTAATAATAATTCAGTAGAAAAAAGAATTCTGGAAATAATTTATAGATATGAGGATTATTATAATAATGATACTATTTAGAGATACCTCTGATAAATTATTCTAAAAATAGGTGTCATGATTTATTGAATGAAATGTATTTGGATTGATTTTAAAAAAAGTAAATAATTAAGACTATGTCTAGTCTTATCCTTATGAATATATATTTTAATTTGAACACGTTTTATAAGAGTTTGGGAGTTTTTAATTAATTTAGGTAAATTAACTTATGTATCATAATAATAATACTTTTTTTTATTTAGGTATTACTATTACAATATTAATTATGTATGTACTATGTTAAATACTTTTTCATTAAAAAGTATTACTTTTTCTATTTGTATCCCATTTTTTGTAATATGGTCATTACTTTTTCTATGTTAAACAGTTTATTTGTATTTTGACAGTAAATACCATTGATACAATTAATTCCTAATGGTAGTAGCTCTTCAAGGAAATTGTTTCCATTGCTGGCATAGGATATTTTCAGTTTCAAATCAGGATACATTATCTTAAGTATTGAAACAGTCCTTTTAATATACTTCTTCGTATACTGGGGATTATATTCATGCATATCCTCACAAAACGGATCATAACCTATAATCTCTAAGGAATTGATGTCATAATTCTTCAATTTATTTATAAATTTCACATTATTTTTAAGGTTGTTGTTATAGACTTCCAGATTTATTGTAATGTCATAGTCGCTTGTAAATTCGCTGTTGTTCTGGATAAAATTTAATACTTCCGTATTTTGTGAATCGACAATCAGTGAGTGGTAATCATATTTTTTGATAATTTTAATATCTTCAATATTCTCTATTTTGATGGCTTTATCTATATCTTGTTTATTCAATGATTTTAAAAATAGGTCTCTTTCATAATTTTTATCGTTGTCTATACATAAACAGTTAACCTTTGAAATGGCATGTGATTTAATTAGGTCTATATTGTATTTAATTACACTTTCCATGTACTCTATATTATACTGTCTGTGACTTTCGGGTGTCCGATAACCACAGGTTGGACAGTTGCTTTTTATGCTATATATGAGGGGATAAAAAATTTTACTTTCAAGCCGAATTTTTTCAGATGAATCTTCATGGATATCCATAGCTTTTTGGTATAAATTGTTAATACAATCATCATCTGTGAATAATAAATATTCTGCCTCTTCAAAATTAATCTGTCCTTTTTCCAGATTTTTAACTATTTTTTCAAACATTTTTCTTTGCCACTCTTTTATTGAATTTTCATTAAATAATTCTTTATTGAAGATAAATAATTCTTTAAATATGTATAATAATTTTTAAATTTTATATCTTTATTATTTTAACATATCCGACTGTATTCATGGAAATTTGTACTTTATTTATATATGGAAATATCAAAAACATTTATATGTTTATTTTATTAAATATTTCAATTGTAAGAATATTTATTACAAGCATAGGTATTCAAATTAATGTTTATTTGTATTACTCTATGAAATAAGAAACGTACTAATAACGGTTGTAAATTACATCCTAAGCCTGATTGATGTGTATGATGCTTTAATCACGATGATATAGGGGTTGTGATTTAGGTATCGTTAATCATTGATTCTTAGGAGTTTTTTCTTTGTATAAATATTTGAACACATAGAAATGTATTTTTAGATAAGAGTTGGAGGGAGTATGTCTATTTGTATAGTGAATAAATTATTGTAGTATCATTGATATGGAAGATATACTTATTCGATAATCATTTTTACCAACTAAATGTTATTGAAACTATAATTATATTTTTTGATAATTGATTCTCAAATAGAGATATTGAACCCGGAATGAATATGATAATTCATTTCTTAATGAATTTACTATTTAAGAGGTGTACATATAAATGCCAACATATGAAGACAAAATAGATCTATATGGGGTAGATGGAAAACTTTTAGAAGAACAAGTACCTCTAGAAGCAATTAGTCCAGTAGTAAACCCTACAATAAAAAGTATTATACAAGAAATTAAGCGTTCTGTTGCTGTAAACCTTGCAGGTATTGAAAAATCATTAGCAAACGGAGCTTACGGTGGAAAAGCTAACTTTATTCCTGGAAGAGAATTAGAATTAGACATTGTTGACAATGCTGATGCTATCGCTTGCAGAATTGGAAGAATGTTAAAAGTAAGTGAAGACGACGACTTTAATATACAAGTATTAAACGGCGGAAAACAATTATTAGTTCAATTACCATCTGAAAGATTATCAATTGCTGGTGACTACTCAGTTGCACCACTCGCAACCGGTTCAGCTTTAATCCAAGCAATCTTAGACACTTTCGATGTAAACAAATTCCAAGCTTCCGAAATTAAAACCGCTGCTATGGGTGGATACCCACACAACGTTAAATTAGGCGGAGCTTTAACAACCTTATTAGGTCAAACCACTCACCTTGAAGGTTTAGGTTACAGTTTAAGAAACATCGGAGCTAACCACGTAGTAGCTATTACCAAGAAAAACACACTCAACGCAGTAGCTTTATCTTCTATCTTAGAACAAACAGCTACCTTTGAAATGGGTGACGCTATCGGTGCATTCGAAAGAAGCCACCTTTTAGGTTTAGCATTCCAAGGATTAAACGCAAACAACTTAGTTTATGACTTAGTAAAAGAAAACGGTAAAGGAACTCTTGGTGACGTTGTTATTTCATTATTAACAAGAGCTGAAGATGATGGAGTAATCAAAGTAAAAGAAACATTACCTTCCGGATACAAATTATATGAACCAGCTGACTGGGCATTATGGAACGCATATGCAGCAGCAGGTCTTGTAGCATCTGTTATTGTAAACGTCGGTGCAGCAAGAGCAGCACAAGGTATTGCATCATCCATTTTATACTTTAACGATATCTTAGAATACGAAGCAGGATTACCTGGTGTAGACTTTGGTAGAGTAATGGGTACAGGTGTAGGTATGAGTTTCTTCTCACACGGTATATACGGTGGAGGAGGACCTGGTGTATTCAACGGTAACCACGTTGTAACCAGACACAGTAAAGGTTACGCAATTCCATGTAACGCAGCAGCTATGTCCTTAGATGCAGGTACACAGATGTTCTCTGTAGAAGCTACCTCAGGATTAGTTGGAGAAGTATATGGTAGTGTAGACAACTTAAGAGAACCAGTAAAATATGTTGCTGAAGGAGCTAGTCAAATAAAAGATAAAATCTAATTGTAGGATGTAATGTTATGTCAACAGATAACGATGAAACGAATATAATTAAAGCAACCGATGTCAAGATTTTTCCACATCGGATATTGAAACCACAAACTACGGAAACAATATTGAACGAAGTAATGGTTTTAGATGGAGTTTTGAGAGTTTTAATTAATGGTGAATCATTACCTACTATCATTAACTATGGTCCGGCAAAAGGACTTCCGGTTAATCATACCGATAGGAAAACAATAAACGTTAAGGGTAATGATGTTCCACTGAGAATATCTGTTGGTGAAATAATATTAACTGTCCAATTAGACAATCTTGAAGATTTTGTAGAAAAGGTAGATGAAATCTTATCAAACACACTAAATTTCGGTTACGACTTGAAAGTTGGTGTATTCACTAAAAGCCAAACATCCGTTTCAGATTACATGAAATATGGAAAGGGCTTTGAAGATAAAATAGACTCTAGACTTATCGGATTAGTTGATCCAAATGCAAAATCATCAGAAAC
>MVJJ01000089.1 GCA_003266145.1 Methanosphaera sp. SHI613 | reverse complement strand
GAAACCTCTTACTATCATTGAAGCTGCTTCATCTTCTGTTAATCCTCTGGCCATTAAGTATTGGATTTCATCCTCAGCTATTTTTCCTACTGCTGCTTCGTGTGATAGTTCCATATCTGTACATTCTCCTCTTAGCTCTGGGATTGAATATATTTTTGAATCATCAGATAAGATTAGTCCCATACATTCTAAGTGTCCTCTTACATCTTGGTTTTGACCAAGTAAGTCTCCACGAGTAATGATTGTTGATTCATCATCACTTATAGCACGTGTGATCATTTCAGATTGTGAATTGTTTCCTGCTAAGATGGTTCTTGAACCTTGATCTATTGTAGAATCTTCTTTTCCAGCAAGTATTGATTGGAAGAATACTTTGGTGTTGTCACCAGTAGCATGTGCTGTTGGATATGCTTGAATGTTTCTTACAGGGCTGGTTAATATATAGTTTGAGATGTAGGTACTGTTGTCTTCCATTAAAACTGCGGTTCTTGGTCTTACATCTACTTCTTTTGCCCAGTTATGTACCATTGTGAATGTAATTTTAGCACCTTTTTTAAGGTAAAATTCACTAACACCAATGTGTGCTGCATTATCGACATGTTGTGCCGTTGAACAACCGGTTATGATGTTTATTTCAGAATTTTCTTCTGCTATGATTATGTTGTGTGCTGTTTGTCTTACTGCATCATCACCTATATACATACATGCCTGTATAGGTAGTTCCATTTTAGTTCCAGGTTCACTTCTGATGAAGTATCCTCCATTTCCATCTAGTTCAGTAGTAGCTGTATATTTATCAGAGTCTACTGCCATAGCTTTCCACATGTAATCTTTTAACCAGTCATATTTGTCCAATGCTTGGGTGGTACTCATTATTTCTATGCCGGGATACATGGTTTTTGCTATAATTTCTGATTGATCCATTTGAATAAATGATGCTGATCTGTCTTCTTCTGATGTATCCATACCTACACTTGTAAGCATTTCTTTATCTGATTTGTTTAAATCATCCAATGAATCTATATGTTCATAAGCATCAACATCCATTTTTTGATATTCACTTAAATCAATATCTTCTCCAATAGCTGCCTTTTTATTTGCTGCTTTTTCTGCTTTATCTTTTATTGATACCATATTATCTTTCTCCAAATCCTGATGTTCTTACGTCGTCCATAATTTCTTTAGGATTGCCTGTACGTACTATTTTACCATCCATCAATACGTGGGCGTGTGTAGCATTTACAAAGTTTAATATGTAACCCAGGTGGGTAATGAGTAATCCTGCCTTTTTGGTATTTTCATCGTTTTGACCGAGCAGTGTTCCTATTTCATTTGATATAAGTTCCACGTTTTCTATGTCTACTCCACTATCCGGTTCGTCAAACATGATGAAGTCTGGCTGTTGAGCTAGTAATTGTAGTAGTTCTGATCTTTTTACTTCTCCACCTGAAAATCCTAGGTTTACGTCTCTTTCCAGGAAGTTTTCATTCAGTTTTAATCTTTCACCTAAGGCTACTACTTCTTCATCCAGGTCATCTTCTGACTTGTATTCGTGTTTTCCATCCACAATCTTCAATAGATCTTTGAGTTTTACTCCTCTGATTGCTGGTGGATTTTGGAAGGTTACTCCTAAACCTAATGCTATTCTTTCATGTGTTTCTAGGTTTGTTATGTCTTGACCTTTGTATATTATAGTACCATTTGTAACTTCATATTTAGGAAATCCGAGAATTGTCATAAATAGTGTACTTTTTCCCGCACCATTGGGACCTAATAAAACGTGTGTTTCTCCTTCATCTATCTGAAGGTTTACTCCTTTAAGAATCTTTTTTCCCTCTACTTCTACTTCTAAATCTGATATTTCAAGTAGCATTCAATCACCATAGTTTTTTTATAATTAATAAAATAAAATTATATTTTTTTTCTTCAATAATATAATAATATATATTTCTTATTGGTTATATTTTTTAGTCTATAACTATTGTTATCTATAACTTATTATATAACCATTGTTATTTTTCATTAGCTGTGGGTATATATTACTGATGTCGTTCTACTTTTCCACTACTTTTGATAACTGATAACGCCATATTATTTATTAGGTTAACCTAAACCTGTCATGTCATTTCATGTTTTTTTGTAAAAATTTAATTATCCATTTGAGTGTTCTTTTTTAAAAATGGGGCGTCAATAGTCTTTTTTGAGTGTTATTTTTCTCTATATTCATCACCTAAAAACATAAAAAATTACATTCTTTATATTTATACTTTATGGTTTGCATGATAAAACAACCTTTATAATAATAGTTAAAGTGATATATTAGTGTACATTATTTTAGTTTGTACATTTTTAATATTGTACTATAAAGTCATATTAGTACAATAAACACGTGTTTAAATAACAAATTTTAAATGTAAACATTTAAAAACTTTTATGGTTGTTTTTACAAGAAAAACGAATCATGTTTTATAATAGGAGGAAAAATAATGGCTAACGACGATATTAAAATAATCGTTTTCAGTTGTAACTGGTGCTGCTATGGTGGAGCAGATACTGCTGGAACATCAAGGATGCAATACCCACCTAACATAAGAATGATCAGAGTAATGTGCTCTGGAAGAATTGAACCACAATTCATACTCAAAGCTTTAAGAGAAGGAGCAGATGGAGTATTCATTGGTGGATGTCACATGGGTGACTGCCACTACGATGCAGGTAACTACAAATTCGACAGAAGAATGAGATTAGTATACAGATTATTAGACGAACTCGGAATTGAAAAACAGAGAGTACAACACGACTGGATTTCAGCTTCCGAAGGAGAAAAATTCGCATCAACAATTAGAAGAGTAACTGCAGAAATTCAAGAGTTAGGTCCTTCACCACTCAAAGCAGCATTAGCACAGGAGGAATAAGTACATGGCAGATAAAGTTAAAATAGGAACAATGTGGCTAGGCGGATGTTCTGGTTGTCACATCGCTTTAACAGATTTACACGAATTATTATTAGATGTATTAGAAGCAGTAGAATTCCAATTCAGTCCAGTACTTATGGATACCAAATATGATGAAATTCCTGAAATGGATATTTTATTAATTGAAGGTGGAATCCGTAACGAAGAAAACAGAGAATTAGCTGAAGTATTAAGAGAAAAAGCTGGCTTTGTTATAGCTTACGGAAGTTGTGCTGAATTCGGAGGAATTCCAGGACTCGGTAACTTACACGACATCAAAGATTTACAAGAAGAAGCATACATCAACTCATGCTCTACAGTAAACCCTGATGGAATTATTCCTAGCGAAGGTGTACCTCACTTAGAAAGCAGAGTAAGACCATTATCAGATGTAATTAAAGTAGATGCAGCTTTACCAGGTTGTCCACCTAAATCAGAAGTAATCGCTCAAGTATTACTCGCTTTAGTAGCTGGAGAAACCCCAGAAATACCTGACAACAACCTTTGTGACGTATGTGAAAGAGAAAAACCACCTATGGGAATGGCTATGGACAAAATCAAAAGACCATGGGAAGTTGGAGCAACCGACAAAGATATGTGTTTAGTACCTCAAGGAGTTATCTGTTTAGGTCCTGCTACCCGTCCATTATGTGGTGCACAATGTCCATCAGTAGACACCCCATGTAGAGGATGTTACGGACCTACTGATAAAGTATTAGATGCAGGAGCTAAAATGATAAGTGCTATCGCATCAGACTACGGAGTAGAAAACGATAAGGAAATTGATCCTGAAGAAGTTGCAAACCAAATTGAAGATGTAGTAGGAACATTCTACACTTACACATTACCTGCAGCTTTAATTCCACTCAAATTAAGAAACTAGATTATTTATAGGAGGACAATTTAAATGGTAGAATTAACTTTAGAACCTGTAACAAGAATTGAAGGTCACGCTAAAATTACAGTAGACCTCGATGAAGAAGGAAACGTAAAAGATACTAAATTACATGTAATGGAATTCAGAGGATTCGAAAAATTCCTACAAGGAAGACCAATCGAAGAAGTACCAAGAATCGTACCAAGAATCTGTGGTATCTGTGATGTACAGCACCACTTAGCTGCAGCTAAAGCATGTGACCAAGTATTTGGATTTGAAGATGACAACATTTACCCAGCAGCATACAAAATGAGAGAAATCATGAACTGGGCATCTGTAATGCACTCACACACATTAAGTTTCTACTTCTTAAGCGCACCTGACTTTATTGGTGGAGCAGACAGAAAAACAAGAAACGTATTCCAAATCATCAAAACACACCCAGAATTAGCTAAAAAAGCTTTAGAACTAAGACACTTATCACAAGATATCGTAACAGCTATCGGTGGAAGACCAATTCACCAAGTTTCAAACACCCCTGGTGGAATCACCACTGAATTAACTGACGAAGAACAAAAAGAAAACTTAGTTAAAGCACAAAGAGGATTAGAATTATCCATGGATACCTGGGAAGCAGCTCAACCTATCTTTGAAGAAAACTTAGACTTAATCTCAGAATTAGGTTACGTAGAAACCTACCACTGTGGTTTAGTAGACAAAAAAGATGGAAGTTGGGACATGTACAACGGTAACGTAAGAATGGTTGACAAAGAAGCAAACACCTATGCTGAATTTGCACCACAAGATTACACCGACTACATGGCTGAAGGTGTAAAACCATACTCCTGGTTAAAATTCCCTTACATAAAAGATATCGGATATCCTGAAGGTATCTACAGAGTAGCACCTCTATCAAGAATCAACGCATGTACAAAAATGCCTGATGCTGCTCCTAAAGCTCAAGAATTATTAGATCAATTCAGAGACACCTTCGGAAGATGTCCACAAGCACCTTTATTATTCCACCCAGCAAGACTCATAGAACTTGTTGCTTCTGCTGAATTAGCAGTAGACGGACTCGAAGGTGACTTAAGTGGTCAAAAACGTCCTGAAGCATTAGACCGTGAAGTTATCACCGGTAGCGGTGTAGGTATTGTTGAAGCATCAAGAGGTACTTTAACTCACCACTACGAAACCGATGAAAACGGTTTAGTAACAAAAGCTAACATCATCGTAGCTACTGTACAGAACAACCCTTCCATGGAAATGGGTATTCAACAAGTTGCTAACACATACATCAAACCTGGTGTAGAAGTAGATGACAAAATATTCAACCTAATGGAAATGGTTATTCGTGCATACGACCCATGTCTTTCATG
>MVJJ01000038.1 GCA_003266145.1 Methanosphaera sp. SHI613 | reverse complement strand
AAATTTATACTAAAATATTTTAAATGAATAAATACATATAGTTAATTAAGTGTAAAAAATTCACATGTATAAATAAAGGTGAAAGTATGGATGAAAGACCATCAAAACAATTACTTAAAGCTATTAATAGAAAGTTTCCTAATTTAAAATTTACAGAAGAACAAGAAGAGTTACCATTACAGATATTGGATGAAATCTGTAAAGTGGATAAATACGCATTCCTTGATATATACAACAGATTTGTTACGGGAATTGATGATGAAGATTGTGAAGTATCACCGATTCTTGAAGATACATCAAAAGGTTTAACTTATGATTACGTATTTATTACAGAATTATACATTAAAGTAAATGGTAAACACATAACATTATACTACTACCTTACAAGAAAATCCACAAGAAACATGAAAAAATGGAAATAAATTATTTTTTTCATAGAATAAATAGAAGTATGGTATTTATTTAAACGAAAGATTATTAACTATTAAATATAGATATTATACTATAGACATAATTATATAGATTGGGAGGAATAAATTATGGCAAGTAGATTAGCAACATTTATAGTAGGGTTCTTTTTACCAGGTTTAGGATATTTATTCAGTAAAAATTATCTTTTTGCTATTGGAGTATTTTTAGTATGCATATTATTAGGTATGACACAAGATATAATAGGAATAATAGCTTCAAATTTACTTTGGATATATGCACTAATTGATGCAGATAGAAAAGTTCAACAAATAAACGCTATTGAATAAATAACAATTAACCTACCATTTTATTTTTTATTTTCTTTTTTTCATTAGTTTTCATACATTTAATCATAAATATCGATAAATTTTTAAAGTTATATCTGCTAAATAGTTGAATCAATTGGCGACTATTTTAAAAGATTTATAAAAAAAGGTTTTGGGGTTTAATTTAGACT
Organism: Methanosphaera sp. SHI613; assembly: GCA_003266145.1. Taxonomy (GTDB): domain Archaea; phylum Methanobacteriota; class Methanobacteria; order Methanobacteriales; family Methanobacteriaceae; genus Methanosphaera. The sequence goes on along the minus strand of MVJJ01000038.1, from coordinate 4,848 downwards.
TTTAGTCTTTTAAATCGTGTAAATGCCTGTTGTGCAAGACTTACTGCGTATTGAACAAACATTGGATTTTTAATGCTGTATGAAATTGTATCCGTACCATCCATTGTTGTCTTGTATTCTACATCATATTTATTAGCCAAGTCCACTATCCTGTCATAATAGAAATCAGTACTTACCTTAACGCAGTCATCTAACGGTTCAACGTAAACGAATACCATATCTCGTATTTTAAATAAGATCTTGTCGTCTTCAACCTCTTCAACGATATACTGGTTGAGTGCCCTGATTCTTTTCAGCACGTTCTGTAATGACTTTTGATGTGGATACTCTTCATCCTCTAATATGTCTTTAACTTTCATGTCTTTGTATGTAATGGTATCACCCTTAATAGTACTCTATTAATATATTGTATTTTTATTCTAAAATAGATTTTTAAGATTATTAAATATCATCCATAAATAATAGTATATGTTGTCCGATAAATATTATTTTGATTAAGATGAATAATGTTTAGAAATAATTGTAAAATAATATAAACTATGCTATATTACATACTAATATTTATATAATATGATAAATAAATATATTTATATTGATTTGAATAAGTAAATCATTAAAATAATCAGAAAGGATAGTTGTAGATAAAACTAAAGGGAAAATCAATATGTTGATAATAAAAATAAAGAACACAAAAGCCAAAATTTATTCCTACTCAAACACTAAAAAATCAGATATAAGACTTTTTGGAACGTTTACAATTATTTCTAAGAACAATAAACCACAAATATTAAATGTAAAACTAAAAAAATCAAATAATAATGAAGTCATAACAAATGAAGAATTCCATGATCTACTTAAAGATAATAAGATATCCATTGTATATAAACATAAAGAATTCGAAGAATATCTAAAAAATCATAACATTGATTATTCATATACTAGATTATGCATAAACTGTTTGGAAATTGGCAATATCACTCCTCTGACAGAAAAAACGGCATATAAATATAATGATAATGAAATCTGTTATAATTGTGCAGAATTTGAGGTTGAATCATTACTATATGACTATTCCTATAATTCAAATGGAATAAGACCCTTTATCAAATATTTAAAGGATACAAAGGATTTATCGCTAGTTATTGATATGATACTCAATGGAATCAATCCGATTAAAAATCCCGAGTTTACATTATATGATAAAATAGAATCAAATGAAGAAGAATTTGCCAAGATTTCAATTGATGATGTGGCTATTCCAAAAGTATTCAAAGCAATACTTAAACGCAAAATAAAATACCTGTTACCAGTACAGATACTTGCACTCAATCAAGGATTGCTTTATAATGAAGATTTACTTGTGGTATCACAAACGGCATCCGGAAAGACATTGATAGCAGAACTTGCAGGAATAACCAAAGCGTTGAAAAACAAGAAATTCATATATCTATCACCATTAGTGGCACTAGCTAACCAGAAATATAGGTACTTCAAGGAGTCATATTCTTCATTAGGATTAAATGTTGTAATAAGAGTTGGAAAAAACAGGATAAATGCGGAAGATGAGCTTAAAATTATTGAAAAACCAGTTGATAATGCTGATATAATCGTAGCAACATATGAAGGATTGGATTATATCTTAAGAAGTGGAAAAAGAGATTCGTTAAATGATTTGGGTGTAGTTGTAATAGATGAAATACATATGTTGGATAATGCCGAAAGAGGAAGCAGATTAAACGGATTGATAAATAGGCTAATAACATTATACCCTCAGGCGCAGCTGATAGGATTATCAGCAACGATAAACAATCCTAAACAATTGGCCCGAAATTTCAATATGAAACTGGTCGAATATGAAAAAAGGCCTGTTTCATTGGAACGACATGTTATACCTGTAGACAATAACAATCAAAAACTACAAATCATTGCAGAATTATGTAAAAAGGAATTTGCCACAATCTCACCAATGGGTTATAAAGGACAAACAATAATTTTCACGGATTCACGTAGAAAAACTGAGGAAATTGCCATGGAATTAAATAAGAAAAACGTCACGGCTCTCAGTTATCATGCAGGTCTAAGCTATGCAAATAAGGTTGATATTGAACTGAAATATGCTAATCAGGAGATATCTACAGTAGTTACAACGGCTGCATTAGCAGCGGGTGTGGATTTTCCGGCTAGTCAGGTTATATTTGACAGTATGCGTATGGGCAGGGATTGGTTAACTGCTAATGAATTTCATCAAATGATGGGAAGAGCTGGAAGGCCTAGCTATCAGGAAAACGGTAAAGTATTCCTATTTTTTGAAGTTGGAAAATCATTCAGATATGTACTGGAGGAAGATGTCGCTTATGAATTGCTCGAATCATCTGTTGAGGATATACGGGTCAATTATACGATTGATGATACATATGAACAGGTACTTGCCGATATCTCATCATTAAATAGTGTAGATGCCAAAGTCTTGGAGAAAAGATACTATAAGATAGATACCGAAATATTATTTAGTCAAGTGATTGAAGTATTACTAAATAGAAATATGATTAGCTATGATTCAATGAGTGATACATATTCCATTACAGATTATGGCAGATGTGTAAGTAAATCATTCCTGAAAATACATGAAGCCGAATTAATTAAAGACAACCTCACACAAGATCCAATTGACGTGGCAATCTCTTTGGAAAAAATATCCAATGTATATCTCAGCAAGAGATTAATGAAACTATTTATGGAATATAACTCATTTATAAGTACAAGATTATTTGCCGATAGCAATAAAGAATTGATTCATAATCCATATATTATAAACACCCTTTCCAATAATGATAAAAAGAGGATATTGAATATACTGATAGACTTCAAGGGAGATTGTGATGATGTGTACTGTGATTGTCTTGAGATAAATATCTCCAAACATATTATAAAACGACGTATTTACTCGTTAAGTCCGAAGGAAATCAGCAAGGAATTTAAGACTAAATATTCCATCAATATATATAGTGGGGATATTTATAATTACTTGGATCAGGTCATCAGGTATTTAGAAGCAATTGAACGAATCAGTAATGTTTTTGGTATAACAAGTACTAAACATGAATCAAAAAGGCTGATTAAAAAAATTGAAGGTTGATAGTTTTAATTGTTTTTTCCATTTTTTATTTTTTACTTTTAGTAAATATTATATAATTTAACTTATAAAGTTTAATATGTACTTAATAAGAAATCTAATCAAAAAATAAATATTATTAAGCATTACTTGATAATGTAAGCTATAAATAAAGTTAATTTGATATATTGGATGTCAATTATCTTTTCTGAAAAAATCGATCAATGGTTAAAAGTAATTATGTATTGTTAATAATCCTCTTAGATATTGCTCTCGTGACAATATAAACAATATACATTATTTTTTTTGATTTATATACTCTTGTTAAGTACACTTCTTTTTAGTAATTATTATTAAAGTTCATCCATTTTTGTATTAATTTTTTAAATTTCATTTGAATAACTGTATATAAATCCATGTATTTCAATTATATGATTGAATGTTTTTCATTTTCATATAGAAGTATTACAAAAACCTCCTAAACCTTTAAAAAAGTATTAAATAGCTTTAAATAATATAATTTATAGATTATTAATAAAAGAATATATGTTAAGTAATACAATAAATTTTGAGGTTTAAATATGGATAATAAAACAGGAATATTACTAGTAGGACATGGAAGCAGACAGCCATATAATAAGGAAGTAGTATGCAAGTTAAGAGACAAATATCAAGAAGTGATGCCTGATTATCATATAGAAGCAGGATTCATGGAACTTGTAGAGCCAAACATACCAACGGCATTCAACACTCTCAAAAAAACAGGAGTGGAAAGAATCATAGTAAACCCTGTATTTTTGGCACATGGTATGCATACAAAGGTAGATATACCAACAATACTAAAACTAGAAGCTATGGAAGTAGAACACACACATTCACATTCACACTCACATTCTCATGATCATTCACATCACCACCACCATCACCACCATCATAGGGAAGCAAAATCAGAACCAGTAGATTTTGACGGAGAAATAATATACCTCGAACCATTAGGTGCAGATGACAAGATAGTTGAAATAGTAGAAAAAAGAATAAGTGACGAACTTGAAAAACTCCCTGATGCAAATACAGAAAATACTGGAATACTACTTGTAGGACATGGAAGCTCACTGCCATACAACAATCAGGTACTGGAAGAAGTAGCGGATAAATACAACAAGCAATCCGATTATGTAGTGGAATTAGGATTTATGAACATATCCCACCCATCAATACCTGAAGCATTCAATAAGATAAAAGAAAAAGATATGAAAACAGTAATAGCAGTACCTGTATTTCTAGCTCATGGAATACATACGATGCTTGACATACCTACAGCATTAGGCTTAAACCCTGATCCTATTGAAAATTATCCAAAACCAAACGTATCAACCGATGATATTGTAGAATTTGATGGCCAGATAATATTCACAGAACCAATAGGTGCTGATGATAAGGTTGTTGAAATAATAGATAAAAGAATAAGAGAACATTTATAACCTCTTATTTTTCCCTATTTTTTTTATTTATTGTTGTTTTTATTTTCTATTTTCTGTGGCAGGACTATTTTTAGTAAGATATTTCATAACAAACATAAATTTTTCTATGTTTCTCATGTTTTTTATGTTTTTCATCTTTCACTTATTCATAAAATCTTCTTTACAGGATACATTAGAATAAATGTTATTATCAAATCGCTTATAGAGTAGAGGGATTATCATTTTATAAACATAAAACTCGATTTTTCGAATAAA
>MVJJ01000078.1 GCA_003266145.1 Methanosphaera sp. SHI613 | reverse complement strand
TCTCCCTATCTTATTTTTTTGAATTTATTTATCTCTTTTTAATTATTATAATCCATTTTAAAAGATATTGCCTACCAAATTAATACATAAATCCAGTCAGGATACTAAATATGTTATTGGATTATATGAAGAATCTATTTAAAAGGAAGATTATTTTTTCAATCAAGTTAAAATAAAAATAAATGGGGGTTATAATTGTTTATTTAACATTTTTGTACGTTCTTGTGATGTTAATTGTTTTACGATGTCTTCCGGTTTACCATTGTCTAACAATTTTCCGTCACGCATCAATGCTGCTGTATCACAGCATTCAAGTACGAAGTCCATATCGTGTGAAATGATTACAAATGTTTGGTCTAATTCTTCACGTGCATTAAGTATTGATTCAGCAACGTTTCTTCTAGTAATAGGATCCATTGTACCTGTAGGTTCATCCAAGATTACGATACGTGGTTCTTTGATTAATACTTGGGCAATAGCTACACGATGTCTTTCTCCTCCACTCATTTGGTCAGGATATTTTGTCAGTAATTTAGATGCTTCTTCTTCTTTGAAACCTACTGCTGTCAACACGTGTAATGATTTCATTTTTGCAAATTCTGATGGTAAATCAAGACTGATAGCGTCAGTTAGGTTTCCAAGTATTGTCTTGTATGGGTATAAACTGAAGTCCTGATGTAATAATCCGATGTGTGGTGTTACACGACCTCTGTGTTGTGGTCCTTTTTTACCCATATCAATCCATTCTTCTCCTAGTTTGATTTTAATTTCACCATCACTAGGTTCAACTAATCCTGCGATTAATTTGGATAGTGTTGTTTTTCCTGCACCACTTAAACCTACGATACTTGCTATTTCTCCTTCATTTATGGTTAATGTTACGCCGTCTACTGATTTGACAACTCCTCTTGATACTGAGAAGTAATATTTTTTAAGGTCTTTCATTTCAATTAGAGGACCACCGGTTGTGAATTCTTCATGTTTTTTAGGAAGTGGTATTTCTTTAACGAATTCTTCAACGATACTTGCCGGATCTCCTTCTTCTTTTATCTGTCCTTGTTCTAACCAGATTACTCTATCAGATAAGTCTTCTATTACTTCTGGCCAGTGTGAGTTTATAATCATTGTAATGTTTTTATCTTTAACACCATTTAACAATGCATCGTGTAATAGTTTTGCCGTTTTAGGGTCAAGTGTACCTGTTGGTTCATCTGCTAAAAATAGCATAGGATTTTTTGCCAGTTGTCTTGCAAGTACGATTCTTTGTTTTTCTCCACCACTTAAGTCACGTGCAATATGGGTTATTCTGTGTTCCATACGTGTCATTTTTAATAATGAAATTGCTTTATTGATGTTGTCTTCATCTCTTTGGTTTTCGAATGATTTCATTATGTTTTCTATTACAGTGTCTTCTTCATATAATGCGAAGGTTCTTTGTAACATGATTGATATTCGTTTTTTAACTTCTGAAAATTCATCTCTGGAACTTTTCCATAGGTTAATATTTTTCTCTTCCAGTTTTGCTTTTTTACATTTACATGTTTCGCCCGCTTTTGAAGGTACATCCACTCTTTTACAATGAGGACACATAGATACGTTATAGAATACTTCTCCTTCATCTGGTTCATATTCTGGTATCCCACGAAGCATATTTAATAATACTGATTTTCCAGAACCACTTCTACCTAGAATACCCAGTACTTCTCCTTCTTCAATATTGAATGAAATATTGTCGAGAACTACTTCGTTATCGAATTTTTTTGTAACATTTTTTACTTCTATAAAACTCATATTTTACACCAGTTTTTTAATTATATATTAATTTAATTAGTTTCATTACATCCAAACTTTTTTAATATTTATACATATGTTATTCATTAATAATATATTTAAATGTAGTTCGGCTTTTTTTCCAGATGCAATTAATATTTAAGTTCAAATCAAATAGAAATTATTGATTATAATTGGGTATATAATTTGTAATTATTTATCATAAAATATTTATTATATGATAATAATAAATAATAACTATATATTGGACATGAATGGTTTTAATATAATACGGTGTATTTTGCCATTTAAAATTGATTGGGAGGTATTAAATCAATGTTAACATCTGTACAAAAAGAAATATTGCAAAGTTTAATTAATTTGTATAGAAAATCCAAGTGTACTTCCGTTAAATGTGAAAATATAGCAGAATTAATGGGAAGAAACTCAGGAACCATCAGAAATCAAATGCAGTCTTTACGTAGTCTTGGATTAGTAAAAGGTGTCCCTGGTCCTAGGGGAGGTTACAAACCAACATTAGAAGCATATCACACATTAAATATACAAGACGATCCATGTGAAATCCACATACCTATATATGTTAATGGCGAATCAGTATCAGACATATCTGTTAATAAAATTGAATTTAACAGTATATTAAAACCAGGGGATTGTGAAGCAACAATATCCGTATTGGGTGATATAAAACAATTAGATTTGGATGATGTAATTAAAATAGGGCCGACGCCAGTTAATAACTTGACTGTAAATGGAGTAATAGTTGGAAGAGACGATGTGGACAATGCACTCTTATTAAAGACGGACAATATACAAAGTGTTCCTAATATAAAAGTAAAAGATATAGCAACAACTGATGTTATAACAATAGCACCTGATTTAAACATTTCAGATGTTGCAGAATTATTGATTTCAAATAATATCCGTGGAGCTCCCGTAGTAAAAGATGATGAAATATTGGGCGTAATAATGTTTGAAGATATTGTCCGAATGATATCTGAAAGAGTATTTGACATTCGTGCAAAAAGTTTCATGGATTCTCATGTAGTAACATCAAAAGATGACATATCATTAATGAGAGCTATGAATATAATGTATCATAATAATCTATCATTAATGGTATTGCTTGATGACAATGGCAAAATGTCTGGAGTCATATCTTTTAAAGATATTCTAGAACGCCTCGTAATATCATAATATTTTTTTTTTAAAAAAAACTATTTTTAATTTTTTTATTGATATATTTATCCAATAAATTTTATTTTAATTTAACATGGTGATTTGATGAAAGTTAAACATTTAGAGATTAAAGAAAACATGAAAATATCCGATTTTATTAATCAATTGGATGAATCTGGAGTTTTGGGAGCAAAAAGGATATCTCAAGCAACTAATCTACTGTCACAGTCATTTAAGGATGAGGATACAAAGGTATTTCTAAGCCTTGCAGGACCAATGGTACCTGGTGGTTTAAGAAAAGTAGTGCGTGATTTGGTAGATATGGGGTATGTTGATTTGATAGTTTCAAGTGGCGCTAATTTGACTCATGATTTGGTCGAATCATTTGGAGGATCACACTATCAAGGAACAAAACAGGATGATGAACAGTTGCAGGAAAGCGGTATAGGTAGAATAGGAGATATATTCACAAAATCAGATGATTTCGAAGTTTTCGAGGAAGAAATACAAAAGATTTTCGCTCAAATTAATCAAAAACATAAGGTAATATCCATTAAAGATTTTATTCATGAAATTGGATTGCTGATTGATGATGAAGAATCAATTATCCGTACTGCAAGTAAGAAAAATGTTCCTATCTTTGCTCCGGGTCTAATAGATTGTATGATTGGATTACAACTATGGATATACTGTCAGGAAAATGATTTCACTCTCAGTGCAGTAGCGGATATGGCAGATTTATCTGATTTTGTGTATGATTCAAAGAACGTAACGGCATGTATGTTAGGTGGAGGACTTCCTAAACACTATACCTTGGCATCAAATATATTGACAGGTGGAATAGATGCAGGTATACAGATAACTCTTGACAGAAGTGAAGGTGGAAGTTTAAGTGGTGCTCCTCTTGAAGAGGCTAAATCATGGGCTAAAGCAAAATGTGGTTCCAACCTGGTTACTGTAGTGGGGGATGCAACCGTACTGTTTCCATTGATTGTTGCCGGTGCATTGGATAAAGTTAAAGAGTGATGATATGATATTTGAAATAGTATCTTACTCTTTAAGTGGATTTTTCATGAAGGTATCTGATGAATTGATGGATGAGAAAAAAAATCTTGTTTTTGCCGTTATAACTGGATTATTATGTGTACTATTCACTATTTTAGCATGTAAACTCAGTTCTGATGCGGTATGCATATTCTTAAGCATACTTATTGGTACGGCTTTGGCAAGTAAGGTGGATTCACTGAATCATATACTATCCGCAGTATTATTTGTAGGATTGTTGTTTATTCTGGGATTTACAACTTTTTCATGGTATGCACTAATTTTATGTACTATTGCAGCATTTATTGATGAAAAAGGAAATGATAAATCTGATGAAATAGAACTAGTTGGATCTTCATCAGATAAGGGGTTATTTTATAAATTTTTTAAATATAGATATGCTCTTAAAATTACTGTATTTATCTTGTCATTATTGGGTTTATTCCAGATGTTATTCAATGGTTTTCTGTCCGGCTTATATTTTTTCAGTCCATTGACGATAATATATTTTTATGCTTATGATTTATCCTATGAATTTGCCGGATTAATCTTTGATAGATGCTATAATTTCTTCTAAACTTTCTTTAGGGTTATCTGAAGCGTAGATGCTTCTTCCTACTATTGCTCCATCAGCATATTTAAGGGTTTCTTTGGCACTTCCTCCCTGGAAACCTACTCCTGGTGAGATTATAGTAGCATCTTTACCTACAATTTCCCTTATTTTTTGCAGTCTGTCAATTTTAGTAGCAGGTGCAACATAATTCTTTATTCCCAATTCAACACCCATTTCTGCAATTTCTAATGATACTGGTTTAAGGAACTTATCTGCTCCTGGATGTGACATTTCGGTTAATAAGAAGATTTCCTTATCCAATTTTTCTGCGGTGTTTTTACATGCAAGTACGCTATCTGAGCCTGTAAAGCCATGGACTATTATTGCATCTGCACCCCAGTTTAATGTTGTGTTGACTATTTTTTCATTTGTGGCGTCTATGTCTGCAACTTTGAAATCAGCTATAATGTTAACTTCATAGTCCTCTTTGATTGATTTAATTATGTTTGGACCTTCGGCCAATGTCAACGGATATCCTATTTTAATTGTATCTAAGTAGTCTATAACGTTATCTATTATATTATAAGCATCTTTTTTATTTTCTACATCTAATGCTAAGATTATGTTGTTTCTGAATTTCATATTATTTTTTATATATCTTTATGAATAAATATTTTTTAAGATATGAAGCAATGCTTAATCTATTTTGATTTCTTTAAATTGTTTTATTGATATTTTTTTTTTAAAGTAAATTTTATTTTATTTTATTTTAATTCTTTTTTTTAATTATTTGATTTATTGTTATTATAATATATTTGCTTGTTATCAAATTATTTATATTGATTTTTATCTTAAATTCCTTTTTAGAAATTTTTTTAATCATTTATTTTTTTTTATTTTTACATATTTCTTTCAATATATCTTTTTTTAATAAAAATTATTCTTTATATCCATTTTGCTATTTCAATGTTTTCTATTAATTTTGAAAAAATTATTTTAATATATATAGTTTTCCATTATTTTTTTTAGTCTTGCCTAATATTCAATTTTAAAAAAGGGTAACTACCAATCCTCCAATTAAAGATTACTTGAATGTATAAGCCATATCTTTAAATAATATGTTTTATATATCTATATTTATACTTTTATTATCAAAGTATATTTTTTTATGATAATAATATTATCACACGATTTATTTAAACGGAGGAAATTTAACATGCACATAATGGAAGGTTACCTACCATTAGAATGGTGTATCATATGGATTGTTATCTCTTTAATCGTCGTAATTTACGGTATTATGCAAATTAAGAAAGTTACTGAAGATAACGATGAAGCATTACCATTACTTGCATTATCTGGAGCATTCATGTTTATATTATCATCCCTTAAAATGCCTTCAGTAAGTGGAAGTTGTTCACACCCTTGTGGTAATGGATTTGGTACAGTATTCTTCGGTCCAGCAGTAACCGCAGTATTATCTGTAATAGTATTATTATTCCAAGCTATATTATTAGCACACGGTGGATTAACAACCATTGGAGCTAACATATTCTCTATGGGTATCGTTGGTCCTTTCTGTGGATACATAGTTTGGAAAGCACTCAGAAGTGCAAATATATCTGCAGGTGTATCAATGTTCTTTACAGCATTTGTTGCAGATTTATTAACTTATGTAACAACAGCAGTAGAATTAACTTTAGCATTCCCAGGTGCTGACCCTATGGCAACACTCACCACTTTCTTAGGTGTATTTGCTGTAACTCAAATCCCATTAGCTATCGCTGAAGGTTTACTATCTACTGTTATATACAACTACATCCAAGACGCAAGACCAGATATTCTTGTTAAATTTGGTGTAATCTCAGAAAAAGAAGCAGGAGCTAATTAAAATGGATATGAAAAATATTGGCCTACTAATTATAGTGGCAATTTTGATAGTTGCTCCTCTAGTTATGTATAACGGCCACGGTGAAGACGACGGTTACTTCGGTGGAACTGATGATCAGGGTGGAGAAATCATCGAAAAAAACAACCCAAATTATCAAATATGGGCTTCATCCCCATGGGAACCACCTAGTGGAGAAATCGAAAGTCTTTTATTCTGTCTACAAGCAGCAATCGGAGGTATAATCATTGGTTATATCTTTGGATACTGGCATGGCGGAAACAAAGCTAAAAAAGAATAATTTCATTCTTTTTTCTTTTTTATTTTTAAGGCGATATTATGTCAATTTTTGAAGATACTTTAGATCATTATACGATGCACAATGCATTGACTGATACAAATATATATTATAAATCTATTTTTGCAGTTGTAACATTAATACTAAACTTATTAACTCAATCACCAATTGTACCTTTCCTGATATTTGTATTTTGTACATTCATAATATTATTCAAAGCTAAAATCTCAGCAAAATTCTATGCAACGTTTATGGCTATTCCAGCAGGATTTGCAATATTGTCAGTGGTACTATTAGCATTATTAGGTGCTGGTGATAAAATCGTTGATTTTGGTTTCTTAGGATTAGGTATATCCTCACAAGGTGCTAATCAGGGAATTTTAATATTGTTTAGAGTATTAGGTGGAGTTTCAGCATTAGCAGTACTCATATTAACAACACCAATGAACAGGATATTTACATTATTCCATGATTTACATATACCACAGATTGTCACTGATTTAGCAATATTAATGTATAGATACATCTTCTTATTCTTAGATGTAACTGCAACAATGTATAACTCACAAAAAACCAGACTAGGTTATCACAATTATATGAGTTGGATGAATTGTCTAGCATCTCTTGCAGGTATGGTTTTCATTAGAACATGGGAACAGGGTGAAGTTTCCTATAACGCTTTAGCTTCAAGAGGATATAATGGACGTTTGAATATGGTTCAACATGGAGATTCAATAAGAACAATTTCCATAACAAATTGGGTATTGTTATTAATCTTCTTTGGATTAGTAATCTATGGAATTATTATAACAGGTTCACTAAATGTAATTCCAGTATAATCACAATCAAATCAAAAAAAGTAATATGGGGGATATTATGACAGTTATTTTAGAAGCTAAAGATTTAGTTTATAATTATCCGGATGGAACTAATGCACTCAGAGGAATAAACTTCAAAGTGGAAGAAGGTCAAATGATTTCCATTTTAGGTCCTAACGGTGCAGGAAAAAGTACTTTCTTTTTACACTTCAACGGTATCATTCAACCTACCAGCGGAAGTATTGAAATTGAAGGAAAAACTTTAGAATATGATAAAAAAAGTTTACTCGAAGCAAGAACAAAAGTAGGAGTAGTATTCCAGAACCCTGATGATCAATTATTCGCACCAACAGTATTTGAGGATGTTGCATTTGGTCCAATGAATATGGGATTGGATGAGGAAGAAGTAAAGGAACGTACACAACATGCATTAGAAGTAGTTGGTATGGCCGATTATGCACAGAAAGCACCACACCACCTTAGTGGAGGTCAGAAAAAACGTGTAGCAATTGCAGGTATATTATCCATGAAACCAAAAATCATGGTTTTAGACGAACCTACCAGTGGGCTTGACCCTAATGGTGCATCAGATATTATGCAATTGTTGTATGATTTAAATGATGATGGAATGACAATCATTGTATCAACCCACGACGTTGACCTAGTGCCAATGTACTCTGATAATATCAATGTACTAAGATTTGGTCAAATAATTAAAAAAGGTAATTGCCGTGAAGTATTTACAGATACCGAGGTAATTGATAAGGCTGACTTAAGATTACCATGGATTGGACAATTATTTGAAAAATTTGATGACAATGATATATTAACTTTATCTGAAGGTTATCCTTTAACAGTAGGAGAAGCTTACACGGCTTTAAAAGATAAATTATAATCATTTTTCTTTTTTTTATTTATTTGAATCTTTTTTTAATTTGCGTTTTAAGCATTATTTTTTTGCAGCATTTTTCCAAAGTTCATGTTAAACTTTCTTAATTTTTAATTATATTATGCTGTTAAGCTAATAAACAATTTTTTTCCTTTATTACAAAAGATAATATACTAGAAAAAGTAAATATTATATACAGTATAATAATATAATGTAATAAAATAACTATTAATAATCTAAAACACTAATTCTCATCAGATAACATAAAGATTAAGGGAGGAAAATGTATGAATCAATTAGATGAAGATATCTTTCACAGTGTAATAAAAAAATTAGAAAAGACAGTTGATTATGCAGACATTCGTGCAGGTGAATCAATCAATAATTCAATAATAATGAAAGATAGTAAAATCGACAACGTCGATACCGGAAATGATTTTTCAGTTGGAATAAGAGTATTGCAAAATGGAGCATGGGGATTTGCATATACAACAGACATAAATGATGTTCAAAAAGCCGCCGATAAAGCAACATTACTTGCAAATCAATTATCAAGTGATGTTGAACTATCACAAACAAAAGCAAACGAAGACTTCGTAAAAAGCAATGCAAAGATACAAATTGAAGACATAACCATTGAAGATAAGATAAACTTAATAAAAGAAGCAGATGATGCGGCAAAGATAGATGGGATTGTCAGTACAAACATCTCATTTTCAGAGTCACAATCAAACAGCATACTTTTAAGTACCGATGGGACAAACATTCAATCAGAAAATAACAGAATAGTACTATCCATGAACTCTGTAGCAGATAATGGTCAAGTAATGCAATTTGGTCACGAAAGTTTGGGTGGAGTGCAAGGATTTGAATTGATTGAAAATGCCGATTTGGAAAGCTTCGGTCGGGGAATATCAGAAAAGGCAATCAGTTTACTTGATGCTAAGGCAGCACCATCCGGTGATTTTCCAGTAATATTTGACCCTGAACTAACTGGTGTCTTTATTCACGAAGCATTAGGTCATGCATCAGAGGCGGATATAATTTTACAGAACGATTCCATATTAAAAGATAAGATTGGACAAAAAATAGGTTCTGAACTGATAACTGTCATAGATGATGCAACACGTAAAGACGGATTTGGACACTTTGCTTATGATGTTGAAGGTTCAAATTCAAATAAAAATGTACTTGTAGAAGACGGAGTACTAAAAACGGTACTAAGCTCCAGGGCAAGTGCTAAAAAACTGGGATTGGAATCAAGTGGAAATGCAAGAAGCAGCATCAAGAATCAGCCATTGGTACGTATGAGTAACACATACATTAAACCGGGAGATTCATCATTCGATGAACTAATCGAGGATATGCATGACGGAATATATCTTAAGGGTTCACGTGGTGGACAGGTTGATACCGGAAAGGGAATATTCCAATTCAACGCCGTAGAGGCATATCAAATAGAAAATGGTGAACTATCAACACACTTACGTGATGTATCGCTATCAGGAAGTACATTGGATATTTTAAACAATGTAGTTGGAGTAGGTTCCGACTTCAAGTTAAATGTGGGCTTCTGTGGTAAAGATGGTCAGACAGTTCCTGTCGGTGATGGTGGACCACATATTAAGGTAAGCAAAGCAACTGTTGGCGGAGCTCAGTAGATTATGAAAAATGCTGTATTAACACAAGAAGAAGGACGATTGGCCATAAAAATCGTTAGAGAAAATATCCTTTCTTACTTGAACGATAAGATATATCAATGCGAATACGAATTGCCTGATATATTCTATGAAAAACTTGGTGTCTTTGTAACATTAAACAAACATGACTCATTAAGGGGTTGTATAGGTTATCCGGAACCATACGAAAAATTAATCGATGCACTTCTTGATGTTTCATTGGCATCAGCATTTGATGACCCTAGATTTAATCCATTAACGATGGATGAGTATGATGATATAAAAATAGAAATAAGTGTGCTGACCAAACCACAAAAAATAAATGTTGAAAACTATGAAGAATATCTATCTGAAATAGAACTGGGAACAGATGGGTTAATAATTGAAAAAGGTTACAGCAGAGGATTGTTTCTACCGCAGGTTGCAACAGAACAGAATTGGAATTTGGAGGAGTATCTAACAAATCTATGTTATAAGGCAGGATTATCTTCAAATTCATGGAAAGATGATGATTGTGTATTATATAAGTTTCAGGCACAAATTATCAATGAATAAAATCAAATAATGATAATATTTTATATGAGGAGGTTAATAAAATGAAATTACCGCAAATACCAACTCCTGATGAATTAATAGACAAAGGATTCAACAGGGCGAGTAAGGCTGCTTCCAAAGTCAGAAGCACTAAACTGCATGGCCGTGTAAAGGGAATGCGTATTGAAGAAGTACGTGTTCAAACGGCATGTGAAACGATAAACGCTACATTGAATAGGATAATAACAGAAACACCTATAATAGAGGAATTACCTGAGTTTTATCAGGATTATATTGATATAGTGGTAGGTGTGGATCAGTATAAACATTCACTCGGGGCTGTTTATTGGGCACTTGGTGTGCTTAAACAGATTGAAGCACAATATACTACCAAAATTAGAAAATCCGATTCATTAAGTGCAATACCTATACGTAAAGAGGCATTCGGTAGGATAGCATCAGTTGTAAATAGAATTGAGGATGAACTTGATTTCCTGGACTTTGCTAAAAGGGAACTTAAGAACATGCCTAACATTAACTTTGATGCTATAAGGGTTGTAATAGCAGGATTCCCAAATGTGGGAAAATCCACGTTATTAAATAACATTACCGATGCAAGTCCTAAAGTAGCAAATTATCCGTTCACCACACAAGGTTTACAAATAGGTAACTATGAAATGAACTGGAGACAATATCAAATAATAGATACTCCAGGTTTACTTGACCGTTCAATAAATGATATGAATGAAATTGAATTAAATGCTATAGCAGCATTGGAACATCTTGGAAATATTATCATATACATATTTGATCCATCAGAAACATCTGGATTTTTAATGGAAAATCAATTCCTGTTATATGAGGAAATTAAAAAAGTATTCCAAACCCCAATGATTTGTTTATTCAACAAGACGGATCTACTTGAAAATGAAGATGTAATTGATGAGTACTCACAAAAAATAGATGATCCTATATTCAAGACAAGTATCAGTAATTACTCTCAGATACAGGAAATAAAAAATGTAATCGAGGAAATTGCAAAGGAGTCCACAGATGTGGATGATGAATTTGAAAGATATCTGGCAGAATTGGAAAACAAGAAGTGAAATATTTCATAATTATTTCATTTAACCTCTTTTTTTTTATTTAACTTTTTACCAGAATCTTTTTTAATCAATCCTCTGTTTTTCATAATCTTTTTAAATTATTTATAATAACTCTAGTTTCAATTTATCTATGATTAAATTGGATTTACTTTCTTTAAATATTTTATTTTTTGAATCTGATGATTATTATAATTTTTATTATAGGCTAGTATTTGTTTTTCATCTTTTCTGGATGATATTATTCATCATTCCTTTTTTTTAATTCTTTTTTTTTGTGGGTGTAAATTTAGAAAGCTTTATTATATCTAGTCACTAATTATTAAATATATAATAAAAAATTATATTAAAAATAATACTTAAGAAAATTAACTTAGAGGACTGATTATAATGTCAAACGTATATGTAGATTCAAAAGATGACCATAAAGAAGAAGCAGAAGAAATAATCGATGCTCAAGAAGAAACTGTGGAAGAAACAACTGAAACAGAAGAAGAATGTGAATGTGAAGCAGAAGCAGAAGAAAAATCAGAAGATAAAAAAGATTTTGATTACAAAGTTTATGGTAAAGAAACTGTGGAAGAAACAAAAAATATGGCAGAAAAAATGATTAATGATGTTGTCGACGCATTAAAAAGTAAACAAACCGATTGGAATAAAACATTAACAGAATACAAATCCAAAAAACCATCAGTAGACTTACTTGAATATGAGGATGAATTAGTAATCAAAGTAGATTTACCAAGAGTATCAAAAGAGGATGTCAACGTAAAAATGTCAAATGAAGCAGTTGAAATTGAAGTTGACTTCCCTGATGAATATGAATCCGAAGAAGATGTTAAAATATTAAGAAGAGAAAGATGTTCTGGAAAAACCAAAAACCTCATACCATTACCTGTAGAAGTGGAAGTACAGGAAGTACAAGCTTCATTTGAAGATCATGTTTTAACAGTCTCATTACCAAAAGTCAAACCTAAAAAAGTAGATGTTGAAATAGTATAAGACTATTCTCATTTATTTTTTTCACATTACTCTTTTTATTCATGTATTAGGATATGTCTCATTTATTCCATTATTCTAGTTTTATTCTCGTTTTCCTGATGATTGTCAGATATTTATATTATGGCTGCTTTGTTTTATCGATAGATTTCTTAAAATAATCTTGATACTATATGATAAAATATTAATTATAGTTTCTTTAAAAATAACAATATAAATGACAGGGTGATTCTATGAAACCTTATGTAATTTTAATAGGTTCAGCTTCAGGAATAGGAAAGTCAACAATAGCATCAGAAATATCCAATAAACTGGGAATAAAATATCTGATTGAATCAGATTTTATACGAGAAATAGTTAGGGGAATAATAGGTAAAGATTATGCTCCGGCATTACATAGCTCATCATACAACGCTTATTCA
>MVJJ01000060.1 GCA_003266145.1 Methanosphaera sp. SHI613 | reverse complement strand
TCATGAACCATAAAACAAAGTACAAATATGATTAAGAATAAAGATACTAATATTTAATAAAAAATTTTTATTTTATAAGTGAGTGGAAAACATGGATGTAATAACAGTTATAATAATGTTCGTATTATTCCTGCTTGCAATGATATTTGTATTTTCCTCAGCTCTACTTACACCATACATCGGTAAAAAAAATCTCATAACCGTAGTAATACTTGGATTGGTTGTGGGAATAGTGGCAGGTGCATTTCTGGCAGCTCCTATAGTGGAAGATTTACCAGATTTTACACGTACCGTTGTAGAAGAAAGTGTAGCCGGAACGGATGTCGTTGAACTGGAATTATCAACAAATGGAAACTTGACGGAAATAATCAATAACATCTCCTCAATAGAAGGAGTAGAAAAAGTAGACTATAACGGAATAACATTTAAGGTGGATGAACCATTCGTAACAGATAGCGACAAGGAACGTTTCATCTCATTTTTAACAGGAGCAAATAGTAATATCACAGGTATAGATGAAATATCCAACGATACCTATTATGTTAAGATGAGCGAAGAGGCTGATCCGCAGGGGATACTCGACTCAATATACTACAGCTTCGGCCAGCAAACATACATACACCTCAAATACACGTCAATGCAGGCAAATGCAACAGTAAAGGCAAATAACATAACAAAGATAATAGATGCAATCGGAAAAAATGACGCTGTAGTACTTAACATAACCGGACCTACAGAGGACATGATCAGTCAGATTAACAAATATCTGCCGAATCAGGTAAATGCCGTTCTTATATCCGGAGCACTTGGAGTATTGGTGGCATTAGCAGGATTCTTCGTAGACAGTCTATTTACACTTGTCAACAACTTCCGTAAAAAGCGAAACACATCATCAGATCGTGAAAGAATCAAACGTAAAGTTGTACCTGGAACAGAAAACAGAAAAACACGTTCAAGGAAAGTGAATAAGGATTCAATAGACATTTTCGACGAATCATTCAATGAAAGTCCAAAACAGACAATTGGATCAAATAAACGATTCAAACAATTAACAGAAGATGATTTGAAAGAAAGAAAAAACAAGGCTTCAAACGACATATTCGAGAAAAAAGAAAAATCCAAAAAAGGATTATCATTCAGCCGATTTAAAAAATCATCCAAAAGCGATAAAGAAAGTGCCGAAAGTAACACTAAAAAATCATCAAGAAAAAACAGGAAAAGACAAGCACCACGTGTACGTCCAAAACGTAAATGATGATATTCATTTCCACTTTCTTAAACTTTTTTTTAACAAATAACTTTAAACACACTTTTTTTAGACAACAATTTCTTTAAAATAATGAGGTAATATAATGAAATCAGTAATTTTATACTCAGGTGGAAAAGACAGTACGATGGCAGTCTATGAGTCAATAAAAAATGATGATGAGATATATGCGCTTCTTGCCATGGTATCAAAAAACAAGGAATCATATATGTTCCATGTACCAAATATACACATGGTAGACTACTGTGCAGCCGCAATGGAAATACCTACTGTAGATGTACTTACCGACGGAGTAAAGGAAGAAGAACTGGATGACCTTGAAAACACATTAATAAGACTTAAGAAAAAAGGGGTTGAATGTGTATACTCCGGCGCATTGGAGTCAGTATATCAAAAATCAAGAATAGATGACATCTGTGAAAGAATCGGATTAAAGTCCATATCCCCATTATGGCATGTTGATGCGGTAGAATACATGAGACAACTGGTTGATGAAGGCTTTGAAATAATAATATCAAGCGTATCCGCATATGGACTGACAAAAGAATGGCTTGGAAAAACGATAACCCATGAAGTAATCGATGAACTTATAAAGTTAAATGAAAAATATGGACTGCATCCTGCATTTGAAGGAGGAGAAGCCGAAACGCTGGTACTTGACGCACCATTCTATGATCGTAGAATTGTCGTCGATGAAGCGGATATCCATTGGAATGTGGATAGTGGTGTATACGAGATTATCAAGGCACACCTGGAAGAAAAATACGATTACTCCCTTGATGATGAGTGACTGTCAAAACAATTTTGAAGACTTTCCTATTCTCCTTCTTATTATAATTTTTTTCTAAAAATAGTTAAAGGGGTGGTGGTTAATTGACAATATAGTCGATTAAATCATCCATATTCTCATCATATAATTCCACTTTTATGTCACCAAGCGTTGACAAATCAACGTCGCTTATATGGAATTTGTTGTTGTATGCCGATTGTTTGTTAATATAAAAGAATGTCATGTTATCCTTTTTATTTTTATTAAGAATTCCTTCGGCCACTTCATTATAACCTTCTTTATTAATTCTGTTTTTGATTACATTCAATAAGTTAATATCTCCGCTTATTTCTAAAGTCTTTTTTGTTTCTGTTGTTGGATTTTTGTTTGTTATGTTTTTTATGCTGGTTCGGATTTTTTCTAGGCTTTCTGTTGGATTTATTTTTGTTCTTATTATTATTTTTGTATGGTTTGTATTTTGGTTTAATTTCATTATCTATCAATCCTCGTACAACATTCTTAAATATAGGTATCGGACCATCGTTTATCAGCATAAAATCAGCCGTAGCTATAACATTTCCAATACCGAATTTGAGTTCTCTTCTGTCTCTTTCTAGAAATGTTCTGAAATCGCTTGAGTCATCACTTCTTTTTCTTCTTTTGAGCCTGTTGAACCTGGTTTCAGGACTTGAATGTATTGCTATGACCTTAAAGTTTCTGAAGTTTCTTCTGAATATGTTTACTTCAAATGGGCTTCTGATACCTTCAATAATGTATACGTCCTGTTCTACTTTTTTAAACTTACGTTGTGAATGCTTTTGGTTGTTCATATTGTAAATCTTTGTCATTGTGTTGCTGTTATTGTTGATTCTTTCTCTGGAGTGGTTTTGTATCTCTTCAACACATCGTTCAGCTATAACGTTATTTCCATACTTCTTTCTTAAGTTTACAGCAGCAACTCCAGAACTACAATTTTGTTTTTCGGCCTCTTTACGTACTATATCACCCATACTAATGATGTGAATTCCCTCATTTTTGGCAAGTCGTGATATGATACTTTTTCCTGAACCGGGAAGACCTGTAATTCCATATACTTTCAAATTATTATGCTCCTATGAACTTTATTGATATCTGTGGTAGTGCTATTAAATTTCTTGGGATTGTCTATTTTTCTGAATTTAATTCGTTATTGAAGTGAACTATCATCTTGGCCAGTTCATCCTGAATTGGATTGTCGTTAATCAGCATAAAATCCGCACTGGCTATTACATCTCCGATACCGAATTTGAGTTCTCTTTTATCTCTTTCTAGAAATGTATCAAAATCATCGGAGTCATCACTTCTATGTCTTTGTTTAAGCCTCTTGAATCGGGTTTCAGGACTCGAATGAATGGCTATTACTCTGAAATCTTTAAAGTTGTTTCTAAAGATATCCACTTCGAAAGGGCTTCTTATACCTTCTATAATATAGATATCCTCTTTTTCCAAGTCATGTTGTAATTGTTTTTGATTGTTTATCAAATCTTTGGAAAGATTTTGTATTTCTTCCACACATAGCTCTGCAATGATGCCGTTGCCGTATTTCTTTCTTAGGTTTACAGCGGCATCTTTAGAACTACAATTTAGGGTTTCGGCTTTATCACGTACCATATCACCCATACTGATGATATGTATTCCATTATCTTCTGCAAATTTGGATATGATACTTTTTCCGGAACCAGGAAGACCTGTAATTCCATAAACTTTCAAATTATTATACTCCTATATAATCTTTAAATTACACATTACCGTATTATTATTCAAATCTTTTTAAAATATCTCTGATAGAGTTATCTAAGTTTACTTTGTTATCGAAGTTATTTATCATTTTTGTTAGGTCATCTTTGCTGTAATCTTCAAGCTCTTTAATGTATTTGATAAGAAGTGGCATGGCTCTTACGATGTTATCAACGATGGTAAGAGTTGACGTGACGGCCGTACGTGATAATGGATTTAAATCAACGGAGATGATTGTCTTTCCAAGATCATGTAATGCTTCTGCCCTATCTCCATCTTCAAGCGGTATGAAAATAAGATCGGATTTGCTTATTCCGTCAATGCTAACAGGGCTTCTTGGACCGTTTAGGTTAGGAGTATCAATGAATTCATCATCGTTGGTACCTAAAATCTCCTTTACTCCCAAGTCTCTGTATACTTTTTCAATGTTTCGTACCCTTTCATCAGTCCTATAGTAAAGGTTGATTTCAACTGGAATATCCAATAGTTTTGATAGTTCTGCAACATCCTCTGCCACCAATGCTGTAGTGTTACCGTTAACACTCAACACGGGGTTTTTTGCAAGTAAAAAATAGGCTGCGGCAACTTTGATTGTATTATGGCTGTTTTCTGTTGTTTTCTCACCTATAAGATAGTCATAAGTTTCGCCCCTACCGTGAGCTATCATACCTGAGTCTGCAAGTATTCCATTTTTGTGTGCCTTTACAATTTTATCTCTTAAAAGTAATGATTCATATCTTGGATGGTCTTTGTTTAACATATTAAAAAATAGTATTTTATAGTATAAGAAATTTTTCATTAAGAAAGTGGATAGTTATGAGAAATTATTTCGATTAATCTTTTCAGATATGATCTAAAAAAAAATAAATGGGGGGTTTAATGGTTTATCGTCTTTTCTTTTGTTTTTCTGCTTCTTCTCTTGCAATGGTTTTTCTACCTTTTTTCTTATCTCTGACTTTGGTTTCACCTTTTTTAACGTTTTGCATTTTATTCTTAGGTGATTGGATAAGGAAGGTTTCCATATAATCAGCAAATACAGGTCTTGTAATGAAGATACCTACAAGTACCCCTACAACGGTTGTAACTGCAAAACCGGTTAACATACCGATACCTGTTGAACCTCTTGCAAATCCGATATATGCCAGTGGAAGCATAGCTGCAATGAGCGTTCCTGCTGATGCATATATAATGAAGAATGCACCTTTAATTCTTGTCTTGACGATATTTTTCCTATCACTTCTGTCACGACGAGCTAAAACCTCATCGGTCATAACAATTTGGTCGTCTACACCGGTACCAATAGAAGCTATCATACCAGCAATTGCGGCTAAATCCAAATTCCAATGTATGATTGATGCAAATCCAAGAATGATAATCAATTCTGAAATTGTAGTTATGACTATTGGAAGTACAAGTGATGGGGATTTATATTTGATGCTGACAACAACTATGATTGCTAAAAGTGCTAAGAGTCCAGCAATAAGACAACCCTGTTCAAACTGTGAACCGAGCTCAGCTGATACACTGTTTACTCCATTAACTTCTAGTTTAACAGGAAGAGCCCCTGACTCTAGAACGGTGTGAATTTCAGTAGCCTTATCTTGTGCTGCTTGTTTTGATTCTTCTCCACCTGAAACGGATATTTCAGTTGATGCCTTACCATTAGCTAATCCAGCATCCAGTTGTGGATCGGATATGAGCTTATCGTCAAGGTACATTTCAACTTTTGCACCTGCCTGTCCTTCAGCTATCTTAGCAAATTTCTCTGCTCCTGCCGTTGACACACTGAATGGTACCTGCCATCTGTTACCTGTTACTTCAGCACCGGATACACTTGTGATGTCTGCACCGGTAATTGCTGTCTGACCGTTGATTTTGGCCTCAAACTTACCAGGTGTACTAATAATCCGTTCTACTTCCTCGGGTTTTACTCCGGCAATTTCTACTATAACATCTTGACTTCCACTTTGTCTGACTTTAACATCGGAAATACCGAATGCATTTAACCTTTTATCTAAAATGGCTGTTACTGTATTCATTGTATCCTGATCAACTGGTTCGCTTAGGTGTAGGTTAATCATTGATCCACCTTGAAGGTCAAGTCCTTCCTGCAGTCCGAATACGGCTACACTGGCTATACTTATTATTACCAATGCTATTAAGAGTAGAGTACGTGGCCTTTTTAGAAATTGTATTGTTTCATAATTAATTGTGACCACCTCTTTCAATATGCCATTTTAAAATTCCTAGATTCATAAGCCATGTTGACATTAAATCTGAAATAAGTCCCATAACAAGTACTGCTGAAATATCACCCAGTACCTGAGCTGATGGGATGAATATCTTCACAACTATAAATAATACTAACATTGAAGCTAATGCGGTAATACTTAATGTAATACCTGTTCTACAAGCACCTTCAGCGCGGTCATCAACACTTCCTTCTCGACGTTTTAATAAACGTGTAGTAAGAAGAATATCAGTATCCACACCATACCCTATAAGCATGAGAAGTGCACCTACACTAGCGATTGATATAGGTATTCCGAATAGGGACATACCACCAACAGCTATTGATAAGTTACATAAAGCTGATAAGATAATAGCAATAGAAGGAATGAAGTCTCTAAATACAAAGAATACTGTTGCGGACATGAATAAAAATGCAAATACTAATGCATATACAATTTGTCCCATTGCAGCATCACTTAATAGGGCTCCAACACTTTTAAAACTTAGTACATTAAAGTCATTTGAAAACTGCTGATTAAACTCGTTAACATCCACGTCACCTGATATCGTGATGGTTGCAGTGTTACCGCTTAATGATGTTTGAACGTCGTTAACTTTCAAGCCGTTTTCAACTAAATTTGTTATCTCTGATTCAGTCATTGGGTGTTTTAATTCCGCCGTTACCAATGTACCTCCTTTTAGTTCTACACCTTGGTTTAATCCAAATACTCCAATGTATAGAAGTGAGATAATCATTAAAATAACGGGAATTAATATAAGAGGCTTATGAGATTGTCTGCTGATATAATTTATCACATCTGTCAATTCTCGTTACGCTCCTAGATTTATTGTTACTTTGAGTTTTAATGTATATTCCATAATTAAAAAAAGTTTTATTCATAATTAATTATTGGAATATTATATACTAGATTTGTTAATAAATATATATAAAAATTTATGTAAATTCAAGCATGGTTAAGTTTGAGTTGTCACTGATAATGTTATTTGATGGAATTTATCTTTTAGAACAATAATGCAAATGTTACAATTGGTATGTAAAGGATGTTATCTTCAAATTTTATCCTATCAGTTCGCTTTGATATTAAAATTCCATATTCTGCAGAATATTTATCCATGGCTATGGTTAATTGACTTTTAATATTTTTACCTGATTATTTTCAATAGGTATTATATCCTCTGCAGATTTCATCTATCCTAATTCTACCACACTATTTATAACTGTGGAATAAATAGTTTTATTCAGTTAACTAT
>MVJJ01000173.1 GCA_003266145.1 Methanosphaera sp. SHI613 | reverse complement strand
GCTTTGCCATACATTTTTTATATTAATGTTTGGAGTTTAAGGGGTGGTTATTTTTTTGGAGTATAAATAAAATATCTCATTTTAACATTGGATCCAAAATATACTTATTCATCGATTAAGTATAATTCCATAAGACGTTCTTTTGTTTTTTGAACACCTAATAATGCTTGTTCAGCTGTTTTTGCTCCAGTACATACAACTTTTCCTGAACCAAATAATAGTAATACAACTTTAGGATCAGATAATCTGTATACTAAACCAGGGAATTGTTCTGGCTCGTATTCAGTGTTTTCTAAATCCAAAGCAACTGCTTCTAAGTTAAGTATTTTTCCTAAGTTAGCTGATGCTACAATGTTTTGTATTTTGATTTCAAAATCCTGAGGAATTTCAGGGTCCAATTCTCTAATTCTATCCACAGTCATGTGAATAGCTTTTATGGAATCTTCAATGCATTTTGCACCAGTACATACTAATTTTCCAGATCCAAATATTAAAGCTGCAGTTTTAGGATCTTTAAGTTTAAAGACTAAACCAGGGAATTGCTCTAAGTTATATTCAACATTTTCTAAAGCAGGTGCAATTTTTGGTAATTCTAATGATTTACCTAGTGTTGCACTAGCTACAATGTTTTCAACTTTAATTTCTACATCTGCCATTATTTCTCCTCCATATATAAGTGATAAGATTCAGTATTCGTTAAAATATATAGATAGAATAGACTTACAAATAATAGATAAATATAAAAAATACAATATTAAATATCTAAAAAGTTTCCAAAAGTATTGTTCCGTTTGGGGTTTAAGAAAACATTCGACCATCCACTCTTTATATATTTTTTTTAACATAATATTAAAAAAATACTAAATAACATATTATGTATTTATATATGTCATCCATTACTTTATATATTTATCTATTTTTAATGTGAAAAAAAATATTATTAATGAAACATACATTAAGTATAGTGATAGAATGATTGAAATAGAAATCAAGGCAAAAATTGAAGATAAAAATGATGCATTAAGTAAAATCAAATCACTTGGAGCAACATACTCTCATAGTGAAGAACAGGAAGACATATACTTTAATGCACCAGATAAGGATTACAGACAAACCGATGAGGCATTACGTATCAGACTCGTACCTGTTGATGATGATATAAAAAAAATATTAACATACAAGGGACCGAAAATAGACTCCGAAAGCAAAACAAGAAAGGAAATAGAGGTTGAAATAGGCAATCTTGATAAGATGACCGACATTCTTATTGCATTAGGATTCAAACCTTCCGCTGTAGTTTCAAAGGTCAGGAGAATATTCAATTATGAAGATTATACCATCACATTAGATAAACTTGAAAAAATTGGTTATTACATGGAAATTGAATATGTAACTGATAACGAAGAAGACATTGAAGAAATAAGAGACAACATAATGGAAGTCTTTAAGAAGATGAATATTACTGATGGTTTTGAAAGAAGAAGTTATCTTGAGTTATTGGAACTGTGAGTTTTCACCAACAAATTATAAATAAATATTAATAGTAATATCAATAAATCTCTTATTAATTTAACATGACAAAAAAATATTTTACTACGATTTTTAAATTTAAATAATATAATTAATTACTCATAATTTATTAAAATTAATATATGGGGGATTAGAAATTAACGATAGATTTGTAAGTATATATAACAAGGAAATAGAATACAATTTACCGGAAAAAATCAATATATACGACACTACATTAAGGGATGGTGAACAAACACCAGGAGTTTGTTTTTCAATAGATGAAAAACTGGACATAGCTCGAAAACTAGATGAACTAGGTATACCTCAAATTGAAGCAGGATTTCCTATAGTATCAGAAAATGAAAAGAAATCCGTAAAAAGAATTGCAAACGAAGGCTTAGATGCACAGATAATTTGTCTAACAAGAACCAAAAGAGAGGATATTGATGCTGCATTGGATGCAGATGTAGATGGAATCATAACATTCATGGGAGCATCAGATTTACATATTGAAGTTAAAATGAACAAACCTCGAGAAGAGATAACAAAAATATGTATGGATGCAGTCGAGTATGGTAAAGATCATGGATTATTCGTTGCATTTTCAGCAGAGGATGCTACAAGAACAGAAATCGATAAATTAATTGACTTATATAAGAATGCTGAAGAATATCATGCAGATAGAATCCACATAGCAGACACGACCGGATCAATAAATCCCTATGCCATGCAATACTTGGTTAAAAATATCAGAAAAGAGATAAATACCGAAATTGCATTACACTGTCATAATGACTTTGGATTTGCAGTTGCCAACTCAATCGCAGGATTATTCGAGGGAGCATCAGCAATATCAACTACCGTAAACGGTATTGGTGAAAGGGCAGGAAACGCTTCACTTGAAGAACTGGTAATGTCATTAAAACTATTATACAATAAGGATTTAGGATTTAAAACAGAAGTCATACATGACTTAAGCTGTATGGTATCAAGATACAGTGGAATTCCAATACCTGACAGCAAAGCCATCGTTGGAAACAACGTATTTAGACACGAATCAGGTATTCACGTTGATGCTATTGTAAAGAATCCGTTAAGTTATGAGCCATACTTACCTGAGATGATTGGAACCAAAAGACAAATAGTCCTGGGTAAACACTCAGGTAAAGCGGCTATAGAAGAGAAATTGGATTCTCTGGAAATTAAAGTCGACGATGACAAATTACTTGAAATCGTTAAACTCGTTAAACAAGAACGTGAAAAAGGTGAAGAAATCACAAATGAAAAATTTGATGAAATACTTAAAACGGCCAACGTTAAAAAGTGAGGATTCAATATGAACATTACTGAAAAAATACTTGCTAAGGCATCAAATAAAGAGGAAGTATCCCCTGGAGATACGATTGACGCCAATATCGATGTGGCGATGAGTCATGACGGAACAAGTCCCCCTACAATAAAGGTATTTGAAAAAATTGCAGATAAAGTATGGGATCCTGAGAAGATAGTACTGGTATTTGACCATAACGTACCTGCAAATACCATTGGATCAGCAGACTTCCAGCAGGTTGTAAGAAACTTTGCCAAAAAACAGAACATCAAAAACATATACACACAGGGTGAAGGTATCTGTCACCAGGTTCTACCGGAAAAGGGACATGTAAAGCCATCTACAGTGATGGTCGGGGCAGATTCACATACTTGTACCTATGGAGCTTTCGGTGCATTTGCAACAGGTCTTGGTGCAACTGACTTGGCAATGGTATATGCTACTGGAAAGACATGGTTTAACGTACCTGAATCATTTAAGATAAACGTAAACGGAACACTACAGGAACATGTTCATTCAAAGGATTTGATTCTTAGAATAATCAAGGAAATAGGTTCCTATGGTGCCACA
This sequence comes from Methanosphaera sp. SHI613, assembly GCA_003266145.1. Lineage (GTDB taxonomy): Archaea > Methanobacteriota > Methanobacteria > Methanobacteriales > Methanobacteriaceae > Methanosphaera. The sequence continues at coordinate 891 of MVJJ01000173.1, read as the reverse complement.
TATAAGAGTCTTGAATTTCATGGAGATACGATAGACAATATGAGTGTCGATGGCCGATTGACTATGACCAACATGGTAATCGAGTGTGGTGCAAAAAATGGTATAATGATTCCGAACAAGGAAACGGAGATGTATCTGCATCAACGAGGCATAACTGACTATACAGTTACCACACCGGATAAGGATGCAAGCTATGAAAAAACCTATGACTTTGATGCTGATGAGCTGGCATGTCAGGTGGCATGTCCTCATAATGTGGATAACGTCGAGGACGTCGACAAGGTAGCCGGGACCACCATCAACCAGGCAGTTCTTGGTTCATGTACCAATGGTAGATATGAGGATTTGGAACAGGCAGCATCTATTCTTAAGAATCATAAGATTCATGAGGATGTGCAGTTACTGGTATTTCCGGCATCACGTGCAATTTATCAAAAGGCAATAGATAACGGTTTAATAAATATATTCAATGATGCAAATGCCATAATATGTAATCCTGGTTGTGGTCCATGTCTTGGTGCACATATGGGTGTTATGACCGATGACATGACCTGCATATCCACCACCAATAGAAATTTCCTGGGTAGAATGGGTAGTGCAAAAAGTTATGTATACCTATCAAATCCTGAAGTTGTAGCGGCTTCTGCAATTAAAGGTGAAATCACCGATCCTGCAGACATATAACTTCACTTTTACTTTTTTTTAAAAAAATTGAACTTCACGTATAGAATTAATTGTAAATATTACTTTTCCAAGAATAGCTGCTTTTTAAAATCATATACTCTAAATATAAACTTCTTCTAAGAAATAGTTACGTAAAATAAAAAAAATAGTTAAAAAATAGGATGGAAAGATGATTTAATTGTCTTTTATCTGTTGCTTTATGTAATT
>MVJJ01000101.1 GCA_003266145.1 Methanosphaera sp. SHI613 | reverse complement strand
TATATGTATCACTTTGAAAATAGGTTAAATTTTGATAATTTGGTTGATAAAAGTTAAAAAAATAGTTTTTTTTATAATATAAAAAAGGGTTAAAGAGTTTAAAAGAGATTATCCTCTGTATCTTTTTTCTCTTACTCCTCTTCCTTTTTTATTTCCTTGTTTTTTGTATCCAGATTTAGGTCTGGTTCTTCTGTTTGTTCCTTTGACTTTTGCCATGTATTTTCCCTCCTATGTAGTGTATGCTCTTTTTAGCGGTTATTTGTTGTTTATGCTAAAAAAATTATTTAAATCCTAAACTTAATTAATTAAGTTATCCATGAAATATTATATATAAATATATCTAAGAACATTAATATATATTTTTTTATGTGGTCTCTCATTTTTTGTCTAGGGGATAGTTTCCTTTGGATATTTGATGATAACATATAAATTTTCAGAATAATGGTTTAATATTTAGATAACTTTTTTAAATTATATTGAAAAAAGATACTATTATCTGTTAAAAAATTAAAGGTAATAATCATGACTAATGAAAAATCAAGTAAAGTAATTTGTTTGGTTGATGGAGAACATTATTTTCCAGTAACTAAGTCCGCTGTTGATAAGATTGAAAGTAAAGGATATGAAGTACAGTTGCTTCTGTTTATAGGAGGGACAGAAAAGTTACGAAATACAAACCTTGATGAAATTGAGGAATTCTTTAATAAAAAGGTAATATTCGGAGAGGATCATTCAAAAATCCCTTATGATTTGATAGAAAATTCCATTAAAGAGTATGATGTGGATATTGTCATGGATTTATCAGATGAACCTGTCGTGAACTATCAAAAAAGGTTTAAAATAGCAACGGTTGTCTTACAGCAGGGTATCAACTACCGTGGACCTGACTTTGAATTCAAAGCGTTGAAGGAGTATGACGTACTTGAAAATCCATCATATAAGATACTGGGTACGGGTAAACGAATAGGAAAGACAGCAGTATCTGCTTATACTGCCCGGTTAATCAATACCGAAGATAAATATGATCCATGTATTGTGGCTATGGGAAGAGGAGGTCCTGAAACTCCGGAAATTGTTCGTGGAGATAAGATTAAATTAACGCCCCAATATTTGATGGAACAGTCTAATCTCGGAAAGCATGCAGCATCCGATCACTGGGAAGATGCACTTCTTAGTAGGGTTTTGACTGTTGGATGCAGAAGATGTGCTGGAGGTATGGCCGGTCAGGTATATATAACTAACATGGTGGAAGGAGCTAAAAAGACAAATGAACTGGAAACTAATTTGATTGCGATAGAAGGTAGTGGTTCTGCTATTCCACCAATAAAAACAAATAAACATATAGTATTGGTGGGAGCTAATCAACCTATAGAAACATTAACGGAGTACTTTGGTCCATTTAGAATTAAACTGGCTGATTTAATCATTATAACTATGTGTGATGAAGAAATTTGTTCTAAGGAGAAACTTGACATGTTAATGAAGAATATCCATGAAATAAATCCAACTGCCAAGATAATTCCAACGATATTCCGTCCGCAGCCTGTCGAATCAATCGAGAATAAACGTGTTTTATTTGCTACTACTGCACCTGAGAATGTTCAACCGTTATTAAAAAGTTATCTTGAGGATAACTTCAAGTGTACTGTTGTGGATATATCTTCACATTTATCCAATAGACCATTGTTGCAGGAGGATATTGAAAGAAACATAGACAATGTTGATGTTATGCTTACTGAAATTAAGGCGGCTGCTATTGATGTAGCCACAAAAGATGCTTTGGATAGGAATTTGGAAGTTGTTTATTGTGACAATATTCCTATAGCAATTGATGAGAATTATGATTTGGATAAGGCCATAATGGATTTGGTTCATGAGGCGGTTGAGGATTTTAATTCTTAATCTTTTTTTTATTTTTTTTCAAGTTGATACCATAAAGTATTTATATAACTTCTAGCACCCCTTCAAGGCATAAGTATATAATATACTATGAATATATTATAATATAGTTGGAAAAAATAATTTTAAAAAATTATTATTATTATTAAACTTTTATTAATTATCAGTTTATATCAGTCTATGAAACACGGTTTTAGATTATTATTCTTTAATATTAATTCAAATCAGTCTAATAAGAAAAATTCAATATAATCTAAAAATTGGAGGATAATTAATATGGTACAAAATAACCAACAACCATTAATAATTCTTGGTGATGGATCAACCAGAACAGTAGGTTCCCAAGCAACAAGAAACAATATAATGGCAGCTAAAATATTATCCAACATACTAAAGACAACATTAGGTCCACGTGGAATGGACAAAATGTTAATAAATACTATTGGTGACGTTAAAATAACCAATGACGGTTACACCATCCTAAAAGAAACAGAACCAGATCATCCAGGAGCAAAAATGATTGTTGATTTGGCAAAAGTTCAAGAAGAAGAAAATGTTGATGGTACAACAACAGCAGTAGTATTAGTTGGAGAAATATTAAAACAAGCTGAAAAATTACTCGATCAGGGTATTGCACCAAATTTAATAGTAAAAGGTTTCGAAGAAGCAAAAAATAAAACTATTGAAGTATTGGATGATATTGCAATCAACGCTGACAAAGAATCATTAATTGATGTTGCAGAAACATCAATGTCCGGAAAAGGATCATTCGGTAATATCCGTTCAATGGCAACCAAAATAGTAAATGCCTTACTAGACATTGAAGAAGATGGTGAAATTGACACAGATATGATAAAAATCAGAAAAATCCACGGTGAAGCAACAGAAGATACTGAAATTACCCAAGGAGTAACAGTAGATAAAAATGTTTTAGAATCTGAAATGCCTCGTGATGTAAAAAATGCTAAAATAGCATTATTACAATATCCTATAGATGCAAGAGAATTACAGAATGAAGCAAAAATCAAACTAACCACTCCTGGAGAATACCAGTACTATCTTGAAAAAGAAGCTAAAATGTTAGAAGAAGAAGTTCAAACTTTAGTTGACGCTGGGGCAAACGTTTTATTCAACAATAAAAAAATCAGCGACTTAGGTCAACATTATCTAACAAAAGCAGGTATATTATCTGCAAAAAGAGTTAAAGCTGGGGATTTAGAAAGATTAGCTAAAGCAACTGGTGGAAAAATTGTAAACAATATACGTGAATTAACCAGTGAAGACTTAGGTGAAGCTGGTCATGTATATGAACGTGAAGTATATGAAGACAGAGAATACATCTTCGTAGAAGAATGTAAAAACCCTGGTGTACTTAATATAATCGTAAGAGGAAGTACAAAACACATTACTGATCAATTAGAGCAAGCAGTAAATGATGCAATAGGGGCAGTCATTGCTACCAAAAAAGCTTCCAAAGCAATTCCTGGTGGTGGAGCATCTGATATAGCAGCTTCAAAGGCTTTAAAATCATATGCAAATACTTTCACGGATAAAAGACAATTAGCTATTCTTGCATATGCTGAAGCATTAGAAGAATTGCCAATTGCACTAGCTAATAATGCAGGATTAGATACAATCGATGTATTAACTGATTTATTAGCAGCACAAGAAAATTCAACAAATATGGGTATTAATGTACTAACAGGAGAAGTTTCTGATATGGTTGAAGAAGGAATCCTTGATTCTGAATCCAACAAAGCATTAATCGTTGATTCTGCTACAGAAATAGCTCTTGAAATACTACGTATTGATGAAGTTCTAGCTTCTAAACCAGAAACTCCTGTAGGTGGAGACATGCCTGGAACTCCAAATCCATATTTATAAATAAGATAATTTTTTCATTATCTTATTTTTTTAATCTTATTATATTTAATCTATTTTTTAAGTATTATTTTTTCAAAAAAGCAATAATTTATTATTTAATAAGAATATATATCTAATTATAATATATTATTATATCTGAGGGATTAATTTGCTAGAGATAAAAACTTTAAAGAAAGAGGAATTTTCAAAATATACTAAAAGAATTGAAATGAATTCAAGTGATGTATTAGGGCCAGTTCAGGATATTATAAACAACGTAAGGTTAAATAAAGACAAAGCATTACATGACTACACCCTAAAATTTGATAAGGCGGATATTGAAGAATTTAAGGTTTCACAGGAAGAAATCGAAAATAGTATTAACAATATTGATTCTAAATTAAAACAAGCTCTATTGGATGCTTCAGAGAATATTAAGAAGTTTCATAAGGCTCAAATTCCATCCGACTGGACAATGACAGTTAAGGATGGGGTAACGGCCGGTCAAATCATACGTCCACTTGAGAAGGTAGGCTGTTATATTCCGGGTGGTCGTGCAGCATATCCATCATCAATCTTGATGACAGTAATACCAGCTAAGATTGCCGGTGTAAAAAAGATTATCTGTTGTACTCCACCGGATAAGGAGGGCAATATCCGTGATGAAATTCTTGCGGCAGCATACATTGCAGGTGCAACTGACATATATAAGGTTGGTGGTGCACAGGCTATAGCTGCTATGGCTTATTCTACCGAATCCATACCATCCGTTGACAAGATTGTCGGTCCGGGAAATATTTTCGTAGCCACTGCTAAGAAATTGGTATATGGAGATGTTGACATTGAGTTTCCTGCAGGTCCTTCAGAAATGTTGGCATTAATCGATGAAAGTGCTAATCCAAAATACATTGCTACTGAACTTTTATCACAGGCAGAGCATGATCCGAATGCAGCTACAATTCTTGTTTCAACTTCCAGGAAAACAGCACAAGAATGTGTGGACTATTGTTTAGAGTATCTTCAATCGCAGGAAAGAAAAGAAATCATTGAAGAGTCCTTAAGTAAATACTGTCATATACTTGTAGCTGATAATATTGATGAGGCTATTGAATTTACGAATGAATATGCACCAGAACATCTGGTAATAGTTACCGAAGACTACTACAAGACATTGGAATCCATAACTAATGCTGGTTCAATATTCTTGGGTAATCTTACTCCAGTAGCCGGTGGAGATTACGGTTCTGGAACAAACCATGTATTGCCGACAAGTGGTGGGGCAAGAATGTACTCAGGTTTATCTGCAGAATCATTCATCAAAAAACCAACAATACAAGAATTAAGTCAAGAAGGTTTAAAAAACATAAAAGACATGGTAATCAACTTAGCAGATGCTGAAGGATTATATGCTCATGCATTTTCAGTTAAAAAAAGATTAGAAGATTTAGACTAAATTATCATAAAATTCAACTTCATATCCTTCTTTTCTATTCTTCATTTTTTTTAATTAAATATAACAATTAGAAGAAACATAAATATATATTAATATATTATTAATTTATTTTAATCATTCAATTTATAACATAGGTGAAAACTTGACAGACATATTTGATAAATGTAAAAGAACACATTATTCTAATGAAATAGGTCCTGAATTAGCAGGCCAAACAGTGAAAATAACCGGATGGGTACATGAAATTCGTGACCTTGGTGGAATAGTATTCGTATTAATAAGAGATAAAAATGGAATTACTCAATTAACAGCACCAAGTAAAAAATTATCCGAAGAAATGATGGCTGATGTACGTGCAGCTAGAAAAGAAACTATCGTTACAGTAACAGGTACAATACAGGAATCAGCAAAAGCACCAAATGGTGTTGAAATCATTCCATCAAATATTGACGTGATAAACGTATCAAAATTACCATTACCATTAGACACTACCGAAAAAGTAGATGCTGAAATGGATACCAGATTAGATGCTCGTTTCATGGATTTAAGAAAACACGATGTTAGTGCAATTTTCAAAATCAAAAATGAAATATTACACACCGCACGTAACTATTTCTACGACAATGATTTTACAGAAATAAACACTCCTAAACTAGTAGCATCAGCTACAGAAGGAGGAACAGAATTATTCCCTATAACCTACTTCGAAAAAGAAGCATTCCTAGGTCAAAGTCCTCAGCTATACAAACAAATGATGATGGCAACAGGATTAGACAACGTATTTGAAATAGGTCAAATATTCAGGGCAGAAGAACATGATACATTAAGACACTTAAATGAAGCATTATCAATGGATGCAGAAATGTCCTTCAGAAGTCATGAAGACGTAATGGATTTACTTGAAAATTTAATACAAAACATCTTATCCAATGTACAAAGCAAATGTCAGAAAGAACTGGATGATCTTGGTCATGAACTGGACATTCCTAAAGAAGCATTCCCAAAAGTAACATATGATGAAGTTGTTGATATCGTAAACAGTCATGATGTTGAAATGGAATACGGTGAAGACCTAAACAGGGCTGCAGAAAAAGTATTGGGGGAAACCATGGGCAGTTACTACTTCATTACCGAATGGCCAACAGCAATCAAACCATTCTATGTAATGCCGTTATGTGATAATCCTGAAAAAAGTACTGCATTTGACTTAATGTACCGTGATTTGGAATTATCCAGTGGATCACAACGTATACACAACTATGATTTATTATACAAACAAATCGAAGCAAAAGATTTAAATCCTGATTCATTTACCAAATATCTACAGGCATTCCAGTATGGTATGCCACCACACTCTGGTTGGGGAGTAGGTGTAGACAGACTTACCATGGTAATAACAGGTTCTAAAAACATTCGTGAAACCGTATTGTTCCCTAGAGACAGAAGACGGTTAACTCCATAGATGAGTTTAAACCATTTTTTATTTTTTTTTTAATAATAATTTTCTTGTTTTTAACTATTTTAAAAAGAGAAGGAGGTTATTTTATTCGTTATATTTATTTTCAATGTATAGATATAATCGTTCTTTCTCAAAATAATAACTTTGATCTACATCGATACTTTTTGCAATTTCATATAATAATTTACTTTCTTCAACTTCAACTAAACGACTTATAAAATCATCATATTGTATTTGACTGGTTTCATCAGTATAAACCCTATTAAAGCCTTTTTTATCGCTCCACTCTAGGCCATCCCATACGTACAGTTTTAAATTGTTCAGTTTATCGATTACCAATCTTAGATTAACTTTATAATCATCTGTTTCATATTTTCCATCTAATACTATTGCATCTATAATTGTTTTCATGTTTAACAGTATTCTCCATTAGATTTTGTTTGCGGTAATTTCCAATTCATATTGTTTTTTTGTTATTGTTTCTCCATCATCCATAGCTTCTAATTGTTCCCATAGATTTCCATGAACCATGAAATCATGTACTTTCGTTACAAAATCATCAAATTCGTTTTTTTCTTCCTTATTTTCTGGAGATAACTTATTTAGGTCAATAAAGTCTTTTTGCCAGTTCTTTCCGTCATAAAAGTAAAATGTTTTGTTGTAGGAGTTCTCAGTATCGTATTCTATTTTACATTTGATGTTGTTTTTGTCATTATTGACATCGCTAAGTATATAATCATAAGTTTCTATCATATTGATTCCTCGTTTATCTATATATTAGTTTGTTTAATTTAATATTTAACTATAATCAATAGGTATATTAAAATATATAATTGAAAAGAATGTTTGGTTGTGAATCTAATCATATTCTTCATAACTATCTGTCGGGGGTTTTTAGTTGGTGGAGTTATCATATGTTAACGTATAATGTTGAATTTAATGTATTTCTAGTGGTTACAGATTGTTAATATAACTTCTCCTATCCACTCGTTTGTTTTTAGAGAAATGATTTGTATTATTTATTTCCGCTATTGTTATTAATTATGCAATTATTTATATATTAATCATTACAAATATGTAATTATACTCATGTAAGTATCTGCTCAAAAATATCAAAAATAAATACAAGGAGTAATACAAATGAAAACGAGGATTAATGATATTATTCAGAATATAAATAATACATTAAATAATACTTCTTCAGTTCATAATATGGCTTCTGAAGAGAATTCTGGTAAAACACATAAGGTATATCAGGCTGATGAAGCTGGCGATTATGTTGAAGAAACATATAAGGGCATAACGGTTTATACACGTGAAAAATATCCTTATTACAATCCACAAAACGACAAAATTTACTATTCTAAAGAAGAAGAAGCAGAAGAGTTATATCAATTATCAAAAAACATGTCTAAATCTTCTATACATCAATTAGAGATATAACGGGTTTTATTTCTTTATTCACCAATTCTTTTTTTAACAACATTTTTCAATCATAATCATCATTTTTAAGGGGTAGTTTTTTATGGATAATTATGTGGTACTTGACTTAGAAACTCCCAACGCTTTAAATAATTCCATAACTTCCATTGCAATACTTATAGTTGAAGACAATCTGGTTGTAAAAAGCATAGATCAATTGATAAATCCTGAAAGTCATTTTGATAAGTTTAATATTGACTTAACAGGAATTTCTCCTGAAGATGTTGAAGACAGTCCCACTTTCGATGAATATTGGCCAAAAATAATGGATTATCTAACGGGTAATATCATAGTAGGACATAATGTGAAATTTGATTTGCTTGTTATTTCACGGACGTTGGATAACTATAAAATGGACATTCCTGAATTTGATTATTATTGTACGTGGAAACTATCTAAGAAGTATCTGAAGTTAAATTCATATAGATTGTCTGATATAGCTAAGCATATAGGCTTTGAATATAATTCTCACATTGCTATAGATGATGCTCTTGCTTCACATACAGTATTTGAACATCTTAACAAGAAAGAAGATATTTCCATTGATAATTGTGGGCATTATCATTACAAATTAAAATTTAAAGAAATTTATGATGAAGAGTTGGCCATCAATTTAAATTATTTCTATGGCATGCTCTATATATTAAAATATTATAATCACATCACTACAAATCACTTCGATTTAATTAAAGATTGGCATAATAAGAATAAAGAGTACACAGACACTACAGTATTTAGTAATCTGAATAAACAATTAAATCAATTAATTTCTAAACAAGAAATTACAAATAGGGATATTGAATTTTTGTTTAAGAGAACTTTCCCTGTTACAACCTCAACAATCTATGATTATGCAACGTTGCTTTTAGGAATCCTACAAGGTATGGTTCAGGTTATTAGAGTAGATAATGAAATTGATTTATATAAATTGGAATTATTATATGACTGGTTATTGGATAATGATACATTGAAGGGAAATTACTTTTATGATAATATTTTAAATAATGTCAAGAATCTCCTGGATGATGGAAATATATCTTTTAAGGATAAAAAAGAGTTATTTGAAATTTTTAATGAGTTGTTATCTGTAAATTTAGATGATTGTTGATTTTTTTAGGTATAACTGATGTTAGATTACTTTAAAAATTTTTAGGTATACCCAAACCTTTATATACTTTGGAGTACAACATATTATTAACTGATAAGTTTAGGAATACCTAAAATTATATCAGTTGATATGGGTTAAATCACAGACAAAAATGAAATCTAATAAAACTATTACTCCTACAAAAAAAAATAGTTATAATTTAAATCACCTATTATATAAAAAGAATTTCTACCTTTGTCTAGAAAAAACTCACCACTCCTTATTAAAAACATAATATGACTTGTAAAAAAACTATAAAAAGAAAATAAAACTCCCTAACATTTAAAACTCATTATGAGTTTAAAATATCTATTTTCTTTATTATATTTTACTATTTTTTAGCTAATT
>MVJJ01000049.1 GCA_003266145.1 Methanosphaera sp. SHI613 | reverse complement strand
CTGTTATTTTTAATTTTAGCACATTTAAATTATAATAAAAAATATTTTAAAGCAATAACAAAGGGCAAATACACTCTTAAAAGAACAATAGATCTTATCGTTAATATAGGTTTGCTGATATCTTTATTTGTAACAATTATCTCAGGTATTTTTCTTAGTCAAAAATCCTTAAAGCATATAAAGATAGGAAACCTTGAAATGTCACATATACATAAATCCTCTTCAATTATAAGTCTGATATTTTTAGGACTTCACTTGTTTACTACCCATAAAAAATTCTTACAGGGACTTAAAAAATTAAAATAATTTCTTTTTAGGGGGATTAATAAGTATTTAAATAATTATATATTATTTGTTATTAAGATATTTTGTTGAATATTTTTTTCATTTTTTCGAATGATTTATATAGTATTGTGTTATTATATATTATTATAATTTGGTAATTTTTGATATTTATATATAGTTTATGAATGTTTATTTTGAACATTTTATTATATTATTGTTTATATTATTGGTTTTGTTTATTTTAGTGTATGTGGAGATGGGGGTGTTTTGGAATTGACATTTGTAGGCATATACAGCAATAATAATTCATGTCAAATATCATTCATTTGAAATAATCCCCTTTAATTAAAATGGTGGTTAATGATGATATTAAATATTGTCCGATTTTGGTGTATAAACACCGATAGTATATAATGTTAATCATTGATTATGGATTTATGACAGTAATTATATTAAATGAATTATATACTATATTACAAAGATTATTATGGTGATTATTTATGGTTAATTCTACTCGTATCTATCAACAAAAATCTTTTCATGTTAAATATAATACTGTCCGATTTTCTTCTGAAATAATCAATAGGGTTGTCAAGTTTAATAATAAGGTATTTGAGGGATTTAAATCTCTGGAAGAAAATGGTGTTTTCGTTGATGATAGGTATTATGAATACATTACAGAATTAAATCAGAAAGTTTTTGATTCATTATCAATAAATAATTATAATGATTTTAACAAAGCCTTAGGCGCTGTTAAAAGTTCGGAATTATTGGTGGATAATGGTATTATAAATAATGATTTAGAATGTTTAAGTGAAGGATTATATGGTTTAGGTTATCTTTTAGAAGATTTGGATCTATTTGGGAGGTAAATTTTAGTAATATTATGAGGGAAATAGTTTTTAATAGAAATAATTATAATAATAGAAGAAAGTTTTATGATGATATATATCTGAACAGATTGGTTGATTTATCTATTGAGAATTATAACAAATCTGGATTGAATATTTTTATAAGATACATGTTTTATTCTTATAATTCTAATGATTATGAAGAGATGTTGTCATCATTTAGCTTAATGTATAATGAATCAATCTCTTGTCTTTTTGAAGTATATGAATTATTTTTACAATGGAATGTTTATAAAAACTATAATTTAGGAGAAGTAAGGGGAGCTTTTCTTGAATTGCTAACATTCAAGTTATTGAAAAATATTCATGACAATTCCAGTATTTATAGGGAGTCATATGTTAAGCGGGATGACTATCAAAGTCACTCCTGGGACATAATTGTTGAAATAGATGACCTTTTAGAGTTATATGAGTGTAAGTTTTCATTCGAATCATTAAAGAGAGGTCAACTAAATCAGATATTTGGTTCTATTAATAATTTAAATGCGGATGTATTTCTAATATTTTACCAATTAAAACGAAAATTAAATGATAATATTGAAATATGGCGAGAAAATACTTCTAAAGATAAGTTTGATTATTTAATTAATGCTGTAAATATCATCACATTGGAAGATTTTTCAGAGGGAAATCCATTTTTAAAATGAAACATTCACCATTTTCCCTACTTTTTATTAGTATCCTCCTTTTAATCATCAGATTATCACATGAATAATTAAAAAGATGTATTGAATATATTAAGCATATAATGTACTCGAAAAAATAGTTCTGAAATTGTACTTTATAAACTTATTTTTAATATTTGAATAGCACATATTTTCTAAAATGATGTGGAAATCCCCAAGGATTTTACACCACCTAAACCCAAAAAAGACAATTTATTTAAATTAGATTAAACATAATATATAATATTACTAAATAATTGATTTATTTTTTATCAAAAAATATTAGGAGTTATTATACATGGAAATAGAAAAAGAAGCAGAAAACATATTAAATAAATTTTCAAAAGTCTTAGATGAAATTCCAGATTTGGAAGAAACACAATATCTGGTCGATAATTTAAACAGAACAAGACTAGATGAGAATGAGGAATCTCATCCTGATAAAATACTTAGAAATGCACATGTAGATAAAAATAATAGCGTCGTAGCTGAAAAAGGGAAATGGACAAAATGAGATTAAAGTTATTAGTGGAATTACCGGATACTCCTGGCCAATTGTTAAATATATTACATCCATTATCAGCATTAGGTGCTAATGTATCAACAATTATCCATGAACATGATAACGCCACAGCTGATGGAAAGATACCCGTACATTTCACATTAGATGGTAGTCGTGAAGTGCTTAAGAAAGGATTGGATATGATCAGAGAAGAAAGTAATATCGACATAGTTGAAATTGACGGAGTTTTACAAAAAGAAAAACAGACATTCCTATTACTGGGTGATATTACAACCGGAGATATCATGGATACAATCCATAGTATTGATGAGATTAAGGATGTTAAGATTGTAAGCGTTGACTTAAACATCGGTGATGACTTGCAGGAATCCGTATGTAAACTTGTAGTGGAGACAAGAAATCATAGAAAACTCGAAACATTACGTTTCATACAAGAGATCTCTGATAAAAACAACCTAATATTAATAAAAGAAATCTAGAGGAGTAAATATGACTGTAAATAAGATGAGATTATGTCTTCTTGGATTTGGAGCAGTAGGTCAAGGACTTGCAAACGTATTAATCATGAAACATGATGAATTGATTGATAAATATGGCCTGGATTTATCCATAACCGCAATATCAGATAGATCAGGTGCGGCAATTAATCCTGATGGGCTTGATTTACAACTGGCTTTAGATACAAAAGAGGATACTGGAAAGATAAAGGATTACCCTGAATATGGAAAAGAAGGTGTAGATGGAATAGCAGTACTTGATGAAGCCGAATATGACTGTCTGGTAGAGGCAACTCCGACAAATATAGAGGATGGGGAGCCGACACAATCACATATCCTTAAGGCTATGAACGATAAGAAGGATGTCGTAACATCAAACAAGGGGCCTCTCGCATTAAACTTCAAGACATTAATCGACACTGCACGTAAGAACAACGTCAAATTCAGGTTTGAAGCATCCGTCGGTGGAACAATGCCTGTAATCAACCTTGCACGTGAATCACTAGCCGGAAACAATATACATGAAGTACAGGGTATATTAAACGGTACTACAAACTATATTTTATCACGTATGGCCAATGAACAGACAGACTATGAGCCAACACTTAAGGAAGCACAGGAACTTGGAATAGCTGAGACAAATCCATACCAGGATGTGGAAGGAGTCGACGCTGCATGTAAAATTGTTATCATTGCAAACTCACTCATGGGATGGGATGTAACACTTAAGGATGTAAACCGTAAGGGAATCTCAGACATCACTACAAATGCAGTACAGCTTGCCAAAAAGGATGGTTATCTAATAAAATTAGTAGCAGAAGCAGTGGATGGTAAACTGACCGTAGCACCAATGCTGGTTAAGAAAGGTTCACCATTTGCAGTAAATGGAACATTAAACGTAATAACTCTAAAAACAGACCTGTCAGAGGATGTTACTGTTGTAGGTGTTGGAGCCGGATCCATTGAGACGGCATCAGCAATACTAAGTGACATTATCAGTATAGGTAAGAAGAACAATAATTAAATATTGTATTCTGCTTCTATTTTTTTTAACCAAACATAACTATTTATTTTATAAAATAAAAACTAACTATTTCTAATATCAATAAAATTTAAGGTGATAATTTATGGCTGATGAAAAATATCTTGCTCCCCCATGGATAAAATACCCGTATGCACCTAAGGAGTCATCATTCTGGAAGGATGGCAGCGGTGCAGAATATCTGATTAAATATAAGGAATATGTAAAGGATACTGATGATTATGACGAAATGTTCCCAAAGGCAATAACATTTACCGGGCAAGTCACACCATCAGATAATCTAAGTGATAATTTCAAAAACTATCTGAAAAGTCCTAAAAAACCATTATTCATAAAATTGTGGACGCCGGATGCTAAGCCAAAATACAATCCTGAATACGTTAAGGGTAAGTATACAATCATGTATGACACAATATTCACTGAGAAAAAACACATACCGGTGGGTAAAGATCACTTCCATTCAATTGGTGAGATTATAACATTGGTAAAGGAGTCAATCAAGCAGTTGGATTTAACAGAAAATGAATATGAACAGTTATGGGATGAGATAAAATACACGGTATATCTCAATGCACTTTATTATAAATTGACTGATGATATTAACCTAATCAAGGAAATAATCAAAATGGAAGGAAGAATCATTGCATGCTACAGTGATAACCTTGAATTCGGAGTACAAGAGAAGGATGATGATACTCTCGTAGGTGATAATCTGATGGGACTTGCAATGATGGAATTCAGGGATCATATAATAGATGTCTACAGACACTATGAAGATATCGACTGGGACCTATCCGGTAAACCTCATAGCGTTGAGATGTGCAGATGCTTACTTCATAATCATTAACCATGATAAAAGACATGAAAAAAATTTAAGTAAACCTAAACTTTTCGAAAGTAATAAAAGATAAGAAAATCATAATATAATATAACAAATAAAAATAACAAAAAAATTAGTGATTACAATGAAATACGTAATAGTAATAGCCGATGGAATGGCAGATGAACCAATAGATGAAATAGATGGAAAAACCCCTGTAATGGTAGCAAACACTCCAAACATGGACTTCATAGCAAAAAACGGATACACAGGATATGCAAAGAACGTACCTGACGGAATGACTCCAGGTTCAGATGTTGCAAACACATCCATCATGGGATTTGACCCTTCAATGCTAAAAGGAAGAGGACCACTCGAAGCACCAAGTGTAGGAGTAGACCTAAAAGAAGGCGAAGTCGCATTCAGACTAAACTTCATAAATGAAAAAGACGGAAAAATCAACAACTCAAACGCAGACCACATAACCACACCAGAAGCAGAAGAACTAATCAAGGCACTAAATGATGAATTCGGAGACATGGGAAAATTCTACGCAGGAGTAAGCTACCGTAACCTCTTTGTAGTAGACGACCTTGAAACAGAAGACCTACAGAACACTCCACCACACGACGTAGTAGGCGGAGACGTACAGGAATACCTACTAAAAGGAAACCCTGAAAAGGCTGATAAACTCAACCAGTTAATGCTTGACTCCAAAAAAGTACTCGAAAATCACCCGGTAAACCAAAAACGTGTAGAGGAAGGAAAACTACCGGCAAATATGATATGGCTATGGGGACAAGGAGCAAAACCAGTAATAGGAAACTTCCCTGAAAAATACGACATGACCGGTGCAACCATAACCGGTGTAGACCTACTGAAAGGAATAAGTAACTACATAGACCTTGACGTAATAGAAGTACCAGGGGCAACCGCATACTTTGACACAAACTACCAGAACAAGGTAGACTATGCACTGGAATCCCTTAAGGACCATGATGTACAGTTTATCCACATAGAAGCACCAGATGAAGCAGGTCATGAAGGAAATCTATCTGAAAAGATAAGGGCAATAGAAAACATCGACAGCATCATACTCGAGAAACTACTTAAACAACTACCTGAAATCGATCCTGAATTTACCATAGCAGTACTTCCGGATCATCCAACTCCTGTAAACATAAAAACTCATACCATGACACCGGTACCATTTGCTATATACTCAACCAGCATCAAAGAACCTGATGCTACCCAATGTTTTAGCGAAGACATGTCACAGGGTAAATATGATACCATCATAGGACATACTCTTCTTTGTGAAATGATTAAAACAGCAAATGAATAAACCTATTAACCACCCAACTTTTTTACTTTTCTTTTTAATAAATATACTCCTATCTAATGATTTAAGGATGTATATTAATATATTAAAGTTATGTTGAAAAAACTCTTAATCAATATAAACATTGGATATTTATTCAAAAAATAGATTTGGTGGGGAGTCATTATTCAACGATTATCTTTACGCAAATCCCAGTATTGCTATTAGATAAATGCTTACATCGGTACACAGGTGTGTAATGTAGGATATCAGTAGATTTTTGGTCTTTATATATCCATAAAACTCAAATATTGAACCTAATCCCTGTACAAATAATGCAAATATAAACGTGTTCAAGTCAAAGGAATGCAATGCCCCGAAGAATACCATGATGATAAGCATGGATATTATCACTGATAGTTTACGATTTTCCGTATATTTAAAGAATAATCTTAAGAAAAACATAAATGGAATGAATTTAACCAATTCTTCACCCATTAATGAAAATATCAATGGTGGGATATCCGCTAAAGTTGATGTTGCAGCAGCGCTATCGGCAGTTGATACAACGATACCTACCTGTTCAAGAAGAGATCCTACTATTAATCCATATATTATATAACCAACGAAGAGAGCTACTGCCAGTGCAATGTCTTTAGCCTTTGGTTTTTGAAATATCAGCTTGTAATCCCACTTCAAGAAATATAACAATGGAATCAGCATAATGGCTGCGCCTATTATCCCACTTGTTATTTTTGATCCCAATGTAAATATAAATCCAACGAATACTGCAATGAATAATATTACCCAACCAATTTTTGGTATGTGTGGATTTTTATTATATATCGGAAAATCCAAATCTTCATCTTCAAATCTAAATCTTTCAGTATTTGACATGATACTATTTTTTATTTTAATCAATAAAAATACTTTTTGTCTTAATACTGTTTATGATAATAATTATCAATAACTTGCAGC
>MVJJ01000094.1 GCA_003266145.1 Methanosphaera sp. SHI613 | reverse complement strand
ATACTGCTAGAATATGCAAATAAGACAAAATTAACCATAAAAATACCTGCTCCATCATGGGATGAAGCACATAAATGGGGAGACTTCTACTTGGCTGAAGGACTCATGAGGGAATTTATCAAAGAAAACTATGGTGTTCAACTGCAAGTACTTCCTGAATGGGATGGAAACACAGACTCCAACTCTGATATAGTAATAGTACTAAGAGGATTATCTGAATATAATCCTAAAATGCACCATCACAATATAATGTGGAACATATCTCATCCTGATTTGATAAGTCTGGAAGAATACTCCAAATATGACAAGGTATTCATAGCATCACAGAAGTGGGCTGATGAAATATCCCGAAAGGTTGATGTTCCGGTAGAGTGTATGTGGCAGTGTACGGATACCAGCAGATTCTATCCTGATTATAATGAGGAGTATGAACATGAACTCTTGTTTGTAGGTAACTCACGAAAGGTATACCGGAAAATCCTTAAGGACTTACTTCCAACCGACCATGAGTTGGCAGTATATGGATCAGATTGGGAAGAACTAATAGATGAAAAATATATTGCAGGCAGCTTCGTATCAAATAAGGATTTAAGAAAACTATACTCTTCATGTAACATATTGTTAAGTGACCACTGGGAAGACATGCGTGAAAAGGGATTTGTTTCAAATAGGATATTTGATGCATTAGCTTGTGGCAGCTGTGTAATATCAGATGACATTGATGGACTTGAAGAACTATTTGATGGCGAAGTGCACACCTATAAAAACAAAGAAGACCTCAAAGAATTGGTTGAACAAATGTTAACCCAAAAAACGAAATCAAATCAAGGTCTTATTAAAAATCATACATATAAAGATAGGGTTAATCAATTTATAAACGTATTTAAAAAATAACTTTAAAAAATAAGGGTAATCAGTTGAAAAACTGATTATTGATAATTTTTTTTATCCTAAAATATTGCTTATACCACCATATGATATAAATGGTGCAAATTTATCCTCCGGAACAACTTTTATATTACCTTTGGAAAATTGATCCATTGCAGCCTGTATCAGTTGAGGCTTTTTATTATTTTTGGATGCAGCATCCTTTATTCCATCTGCTAAACCTTCGATGGCATCTCCTCTGGTTGCTCCTTCTTTTTGGTCATCACGTAGGAAATCAATTGAACTGTTGGTAACTTCTTTTCCATCAGAGTATACAGGACCTACAGCATTTATCAGAGCATCAATAGCTTCGGGAGTTACTACCAGTACCATATCTGTTTTTAAGCCGGTATGATACTCCACAATTTCCTGGGCAGTAGTGGTTCCTTCCGTAAGATTATCACTCCAGAGTGAATCATGTAAATAAACCACATTCAATCCTTCAGCTCTCATACTTGCACTAGGCTCTTTAGTTGGGTGTGTTAATCCTCCAGGATAAACTTTTGTAATTTCCCCAACTTTACCGTCATTTAATTTTATAACAAATGCCATATCTACCGCACCAACACCAGGACGATTTTCTGATGGGTCAGTACAAAGAACTAGAACATTATGTTCTCCGGCAAATGCTTTTTGCCCCTCCATATAATTGGTTAATAAATAACCTCCTACTGCTACGAGAATTATTGCTAATCCAATTAAAATCATTTTCTTTTTACTAATCATATAATCCCTTTTTTTGAATAATTTATTTATTATAATTAATTATATCTCATTTTATTAATTAATATTTATATATTATTTAATAACATTTTTAATCTATGAATTAAAAAGATATGTATATAATTAGGGAGAAGGCTATCATGAAAATACCACAACAAATCAGACAAACCGAAGGCTTTGATAAGTTACGTCTTATCAGAAATAATGTGATGGATTCTAAAAATTTATTAAAAGGTAAATTATCCCATAAAATTAATGAAATCAGAAGACCAAAACGTATCCTATCCTCAGAGGAAATGATCGAATTGTCTAATGTAATTGAGGATATTGATTTGGATAGTGTACCTGTTTTTGATGAGGATGCTCCATTGGTTTCTATTGTGGTGGTTAATCGTGATGGTTTACACCATTTGAAACGTTTGTTCTTTGCTATGGGGTCCATAAGTTATTTCTATCCTAATTTTGAGGTTATAGTTGTGGATAATGCCTCTTGTGATGGATCTGTTGAATTCGTTAGTAGTTGGGATGGCTTTGATGTAACCTGTATTGAAAACGGGGTAAATGAGTCATTTTCCAGAGCTAACAATCAGGCATTGGATGTGGCTAAGGGGGATTACCTTCTCTTTTTGAACAATGATGTAGAACCGTTAAGTGGATTTTTGAATTTCATGATGGAAACTATGTTGTCTAAGGACAATATTGGTGCAGTAGGGGCTCGTCTATTTTATCCTGATTGTTCCTCCAGCAAATTGAATCGTGAAAAATCATTTTCCATCCAGCATAATGGAATAATATTCAAAGCTTCTGAAGGATTTATACGTCCATTCAACCGTGAGAATGGTGTTGAAGTTGTAGATTCAACTTCTGATGTTCGTAGTGTTGCAGCGGTTACTGCTGCCTGTCTGTTGGTTAGTCGTGAGAATTTCCTTTCTGTAGGCGGTTTTGATGAGGCATACGTTTATGGTTATGAGGATGTTGATTTATGTTTGAAGTTGCTTCGTAAGGGTTTGGATATCTTATGTGATGGACGTGCAAGGTTATATCATTACGAATTTGGTACTCAGGAGTTGGATAAGGGTAGAGAAGTACGGGATCGTCGTTTAAATAACAGGCGCGTGTTTGTCAACCGCTGGAATTCCTGGCTTCGTAATGAACTGTTTAATGATAAATTAAATGGCAATGAAATATTCACGGACTCTCCGTTGACTGTAGCTTTCGTCGTAACGGAGTGTGGTGTTGGTGCTACTGCCGGTGATTACTTCACAGCTCTTGGATTAGCAGGTCGTTTTGAAGAATTCGGTTGGAAAGTAAAATATCTTCCTCAAAGAGGTGGAAATAACTGGTATTTCGTTGATGATGATGTTGACGTATTAATTAGTCTATTGGATCGTTATGACCTGACAAAGGTTTGTTGTGATAATGGCTTGCTGGTTAAGGTGGCTTGGCTTAGGAATTGGTTTGAACGTTGGGTTTCAATGCCGTATTTTATGATGTATGATATCGTGTTGTGCAGCAGTACTCTTGCTTGTGATTTTGTCAGTGAACATACAGGTAAGGAGTCATTCCTCTTTCCTCTTGCTACGGATACTTCCATGTTCAATGGGGATGCTCCTGTTGTTGATGATTTTGTTTGTGACTATTGTTTTACGGGTAGTTATTGGAATGCGGATAGGGAGATTGTTGATTGTCTAAATCCTGATGTTGTGGATTATAGTTTTAATTTGTATGGGGCTAATTGGGAGAAGGTTTCTTCTTTAAAGGAGTTTGCTCGTGGCTTTGTTTCATATGGTGATTTGCCTAGTGTTTATGCTTCTTGTCGTGTCGTGTTGGATGATGCTAATCATGTGACCAAGGGTTTCGGCTCTGTGAATAGTCGTGTTTATGATGCTATAAGCAGTGGCAGGTTGGTATTTACAAACGGTTCACTGGGAAATGATGAAACATTTGGTGGATTGATACCGGAATATCATTCACAACAACAGCTACATGAACAGTTAACTCATTACCTTGAAGATAATGATGCATATAATAAAAAGATAAAAGAATTGCAGGATATTGTATTAAATAATCATACCTATGCACATAGGGCAAATAGATTAAAGGAAATACTTGTGGATTATTATTCCAAATATAAAATTTCAATTAAGATACCTGCTCCATCATGGGATGAAGCACATAAATGGGGAGATTTCTACCTGGCTGAAGGATTAATGAAGGAATTCGTCAAACGCGGTTTTGTGGTAAAATTACAAATACTTCCTCAATGGGATGATGATAGTGACTCAATATGTGATGCAGTTATAGTTTTAAGAGGATTGTCCAAGTATAAACCAAAATTGCCTCATTATAATATGATGTGGAATATTTCCCACCCTGATTTGATAAGTCTTGACGAATATTCTTCTTATGATTACGTATTTATCGCATCACAGAAGTGGGCTGATGAAATATCTAGAAAGGTTGATGTTCCGGTAGAGTGTATGTGGCAGTGTACAGATACCAGCAGGTTCTATCCTGATTATAATGAGGAATATAAACATGAACTCTTGTTTGTAGGTAACTCACGTAAAGTTTATAGGAAAATCCTAAAGGACTTGCTTCCAACCAATCATGAATTGGCTGTATATGGTGCCGACTGGAAAAAGCACATAAATAAAAAATATATCATAGCCGAACACATCGATAACAAGGAGTTAAGATATGCATATTCCTCCTGTAAGATATTGTTGAATGATCACTGGGATGATATGCGTGAAAAGGGTTTCGTTTCAAATAGGATATTTGATGCATTAGCCTGTGGTACCTGTGTAATATCAGATGACATCGAAGGATTAAACGACTTGTTTGGCGATAGGGTGATAACATACAAGACACCATCTCAATTAAAAGAGTTGATAGATGAAAATCTGGAGAAGGATAATCAATATGATGTGGAATTCATGTCTCAACATACCTACTCAAATAGGGTCAATCAATTCATTAATATACTAAAATAATTTCTTTTGTTTATTTTTCAAAATATTTATTATCTTTAGATTACATAATATAATAATAGTTAATTTATGAATGAATATTTTTTTTATATCATTTTTTGTATTAAATTACTCATGATATACAGTGATGTTCATATCATGAATGGGGATTAAATATGAATAACATTGGATTTGACAGAATTTTTACTAATTTCAATAAATACAAATCGTTATTGGCGGAATTAGTAAGACGTGACATCAAGATAAAGTATCGTAGGTCTGTATTGGGTGTTCTTTGGAGTCTACTTGATCCGTTACTTTCCATGATACTGTTAACAATAATCTTTTCCACATTATTTAGACGTGTAGAAAATTATCCAATTTATTACTTAACTGGGATGACGGCTTTTACTTTATTCAGAAGTGGATCTACTCAGGCAATGCGAAGTATCATTTCCTCATCGGGTATATGGAAAGTTATGTATGTTCCGAAGTACATTTATGTAATATCGGCGGTTGCATCAAATTTTGTAACCTATGTTCTTTCATTATCTGTTTTATTTGGAATAATGTTTGTACTTAATGTGAAGTTCACAGTTTTCATACTATTTGCTAGTTTGCCTATACTGATATTGCTTGTATTAACAGTAGGTGCTGGATTGATAATGGCTACAATAAATGTATTCTTTAGGGATATGGAGCATTTATATGCAGTATTTTGTACCATGTTAATGTATGCTATGCCTATATTTTATCCGGCAGATATCGTCCCTCCACGTTTCAGGATATTTCAAACATATAATCCATTGCTGCAGATAATTGAAGCTTTAAGAGATTGTTTCTTGTATGGAAAGCTATATGAACCGTTTATGATTTATTATTCGGCAATATGTGCGGTAATATTATTGGCGATTGGTCTGTTATTATTTTACAAATATCAGGATAAGTTTATCTTATATGTATAGTGAGGCGAAATTATGGATGATGACGTTATTATAAGGGCTAATAATGTAAGTATGGAATTTAACTTAAGTCAGGAAAAGACGGATAACCTTAAAGAATACTTTATCAAAGTATTAAAAAGAGAACTTAGGTTTCAATCATTCTGGGCATTAAAGGATATCTCCTTTGAAATAAATAGGGGAGATAAAATAGGATTTATAGGATTGAATGGTGCAGGAAAAAGTACATTACTAAAAATTATTTCCGGAGTTATGAAACCTACAAAAGGCAGTGTTGATATAAATGGAAGAATAGCTCCATTATTGGCATTAGGTGCAGGTTTTGACATGAATTACACGGGTAGGGAAAACATATACCTGAACGGTGCCATTTTAGGACACAGCAAAGCATTTATGGAAAATAAATTCGATGAAATAGTGGAATTTTCGGAAATAGGTGATTTTATAGATGTACCTGTAAAGAATTACTCATCAGGTATGAAGTCACGTCTGGCATTTTCAATAGCATCATCAGTAAATCCTGAAATACTGATCTTGGATGAAGTGTTATCCGTAGGTGATATATCTTTCCAGAAAAAATGTAAGGAAAGAATGTCTAACATGATGCAGGATGATGTTACATTACTATTTGTATCACACTCTATTGCACAAGTAAGAGATTTATGTGATAAAGCTGTATGGCTTAATCAGGGACAACTGATGTCCAAAGGAGAAGTCAATACAGTATGTAATGAATTTATTGACTATGTACAAAAAAATAAATTATTATAACTATTTTTTATCTTTTTTTTAAATTATTATTGAGGATTTTTATATGAACAATCAGGTAAGTGTAATAATACCAAATTACAATAATGTTTCTTTATTAAAACAATTGCTTACTTCTCTGGATAAAATCACAACACCATTTGATATTATAATAGTTGACAACAATTCCCAGGATGATAGTGTTCAGTTTATCAAAGACAATTATCCTCAAATAAAACTCATAGTAAACGATGAGAATAAGGGATTTGCAGTTGCCGTCAATCAAGCAATCATGGAATCGAATTCACCATTCTTATTTTTATTAAACAATGATACTGTTGTATGTGAAGATGCCATTGATGAATTATTAAAAACAATAAATCTGGATTCCAATATCTTTTCAGTATCCTCCAAGATGATTCAGTATAATAATCCCCAATTGATAGACGATGCCGGTGATGAATATACCATCCTTTCATGGAGTAAAAAGAGGGGAAACAACAAGGACGTATCTGGATATTCTACTGATTGTGAAGTATTCAGTGCATGTGCCGGTGCAGCATTATACCGGGCAGAAATCTTTGATGAGATAGGATTGTTCGATGAGCAGTTTGAAAGCTATGTTGAAGATATGGATTTGTCATTCAGGGCTCGAATTCATGGTTATAAATCCTATTACTGTGCCAATGCCAAAGTGTACCATCATGGGAGCGCTACAACAGGTTCAAGATACAATCCATTTAAAGTAAAGATATCTGCAAGAAATAATATTTATTTAATCCATAAGAACATGCCTCTGTGGATGTTATTGTTCAATTTTATATTCATAGTCATGGGGATAATAATTAAATACATA
>MVJJ01000012.1 GCA_003266145.1 Methanosphaera sp. SHI613 | reverse complement strand
AGCTAAAAAATAGCATATAAAATGGTTGATAAAAAGTTATATCGTTCAAGAACAGAAAAAATGATTGGTGGTGTCTGTGGAGGAATAGCCGAATACTTTGACGTAGACCCTACAATTGTAAGAGTAATATGGGTCCTGGTCTGTCTTGCGGTAGGTTCCGGTGTACTGATATACATCATAGCATACCTGATAATTCCAGAGAAACCACTTAATACTACCACTACTATTACTCCTACTACAACAACAGAAATTAAGCCGCAAGAATAATTCAAGTTTAAGAATACAAGAGCTCAAAAAAAGTGGTGATATTTAAATTTACCTTCTAAACAGAGCTCTTTTACCCTTCTTTTTTTTATATTGAAGTAATAATTAAAATTGTCTTTTTATACTGTGAGGTTCATTAATTATGAAGATATTATATTTGACTGATTTATATTATTCGGCATCTGGCCGTGAATATTATAAGGAGGATTTATACTTATCCGGCAGACTTAAATGTCATTTTGATTTGGTATTGTGTCATCCAAAAAACTCCAAAAGTTTTGAGGAAGATGTTGACTTGATAATTTTCAGAAATACCGGAAGCGTACTGGGCTTTCAGCAAATCTATGATTCCTTTAAAAAACGTGTAGAAAAAAACAACCTTACAGTGTTCAATGAATTTACGGGTAAGGCTGATATGTGCGGAAAACAATACTTGGTTGATTTGTATTCTGAGGGCTACCCTGTAATTCCAACAGTAGATGACATAAATAATATCAA
Organism: Methanosphaera sp. SHI613; assembly: GCA_003266145.1. GTDB lineage: Archaea > Methanobacteriota > Methanobacteria > Methanobacteriales > Methanobacteriaceae > Methanosphaera. Next base: position 3,778 of record MVJJ01000012.1, on the reverse strand, counting down.
TCTATTGCCAAATGTTGATGAATATGTGGTTAAACCTAAAAATGGTGCCGATTCAATTGGCCTTAAATATCTATCCAAGAATGAATTATATGAAGAAAACCTGGAAAACAGTCTGATTCAGCCCATGGTTGACTTTGAATATGAGATTTCATTCTATTTTATTGGACATAAACTGGAGTATGCCATGTATGCCCCTGATAAAAATAAAAGATGGGAATTACATGAATATGATTGTTCAAGGGATGATATTGAATTTGCAGAAAAATTCATCGAATGGAACGATATTGAACATGGTATTCAAAGGGTTGATGCCTGCAGGACTAAGGATGGAAGACTGTTACTGGTGGAATTGGAGGACTTGAATCCCTACCTTTCATTATTGGAGTTGGATGAGAATACGCGAGAGACATTCATAAATGATCTAATTGATGTTCTGAAGCTTCTAGAAAAATGAGATGGTACAATCACTATCTCTTCGGAGGTAGTTAATCTTTTTTTAATATCCTGTTATTTTTTTTATATCTTGAATCATGGATTGGCCCTTGAAAAAATGATAGTTAATATAATCTTCCTATCCTTTTTAGGATTATTTGATATTGTTGTATTATTTTCATTTGTCTGGTGTTGAACTAATTAAATTATCAGAGGTCTTGTTGATTCTATTCATGTTATGCATTTTATATGTAATATTATATTAGTACATCTAAATATGTCATGTTCTATTTTTTCATTTTTTATCATATTGATTATCTGTTATTTTTTATAAAAATTTATTTTATATAATAGATTTTAAGTAATTATATATGATTAATCATTGAGTGTTAAATAGGATATTATCCATAAAAAAAGGAGAAAGGGTGAGAAGAGGTTATTTGTCCTGTTTTCACAGTACAGATTTTTTTTAGCCCGTGATTTTTATGATCGTTGTTGTATTTCGTTGACTTTTATATGCTAGCCTGTCCTGTGTTACTATTTCTATTGTCTTGTAGTTATTGTATGCTGGAATTGTTATGTCCTTGATTTTTAGTATTCCATTAGTTGAGTAATAGTACATTGGTTGTGTTCCGTTTTTAAGGCTTATACCATTGATTTTAATTACACACTTGTTTGGACCTGCTACAACATTGCCAAGATAATCCTTTATGGTAGCCGTGAGTGACAGTTTATGTGTCTTGTTGTTAACGGTGGCATTTGCTATGGTTATTGTGATGTTGGATCTTTCAACCTGGAATGTACTGGTGTTTCTTATGTTTTCCTGGTAATTCTTGTTGTAGAAACCGGCAAGTATCGTGTGATTCTTAGGAGTCATGGTTTTTCCGTCTGTTACACCGGATAATCCTAATGGGATTGTGTATTTGGTTGTTGCTGTACCGTTTACTACTTTTACCTTGAGCATATTGCCTTTGGAGTCCTTGAGTGTGATACCGTTTACCTTGAAGTATATGAATTCATCAGCATACTTTGTCAGGTTGGTTGATTTTTTGCCGTTGGTTGTATCATATATCTTGGCTGTAAGTGTCAGTACCTGTCCCTGTTTTATCGTTTTAACGTTACTTGAAACTATTATACTGGCGTTTCTTTGGCTTATTTGTGTCTTTGCAACATCACTTACTGATGGATTGTATATACTTGTACCGATATATGATGCGGTAAGCTGATTAGCGTTTCTCATATTTATATCCGGGATTACCGTAGCTATGGCTTCACCATCCACTACCTTTACCTTCAGTGGCTGTGTGCTGCCAGTAAGCTTACCATTGTCCTTTATCGTTATACCGTTTAGTTTGAAGATTACGTTTCCTTCATCTACACTATTTCCAAGTTCATCCTCTACAGTTGCAGTTAATGTTAGATTTTCACCTATTACTCCCTTAACAGTGGATACTGTGATGGTGGTATCAGCTTTGTCCGTGAAGTTGTTGTATGTTACGCTTCCATTGAGGTTATATAATCTTATTGTAGCATTGAATATTGATGTAGTCTCTCCTTTATTGTTTTTTATTGTTACATTTGCTGTATCAACGTCTATTGCCTCGTGACAATCTTTGTCATTTGCCCTGTTTTGTTTGAAGTTGTTGTAGGATATGTTTGTTTTTATACAATTGGCAGATACAATGGCTGCTGCGTATGTTGCCTCATTTGATGTATAGTTTGAGTAAATCATCTTCACATTGTCTGCTTGATTATCTAATGCTCCACCCGAATAGGCAATGTTTCCAGTAAAAGATGAATATGAAATGGTGGTATCATCTCCGTCATTGTATATTGCTCCACCGTAGTTTGCCTGATTATAAGTGAAGGTGTTGTTTGTCATCGTGGATTTAACTCCTTTGTTGTAGATTGCACCTCCATAATCACTTGCACTGTTATCTGTGAAGATGTTGTTTTTTATAATGCTTGAATTACCTGTGTTGTAGATTGCTCCTCCGTGTACCTCATTTCTTTCCCACCAGTAATTGTTTGGGTAGAATAATGATGATTCTATAGCATTATTGTTGTTGAATTCGTTGTTCGTGATTTTAGGGTTGTTTCCAGTATTGTAGATTGCTGCTCCATATAATGTTAAGACATGGTTAAGGTTTGATATGGAAATACCTGATATCTCTGGTACTTTCAGGTAGTTATCATTAAATACGGAATTATTTACGATAAGGTTATCTCCTGTATTGTATATGGCTCCCTTACAGTTATCAGCGTATCCTATTATTGTATAGAAAGCTTGTCTATATTCATCAATTGTTGAAACATCATTGAAGTTCAATACTCTGTCCTCATCGTGCGTAAAGGAACAGTTTTCTACTGTTAACTGTGTGTTGTAGCTTTCTATTGAAGCAACCCCTGAAGTACCTGTAAAGTTGATGTTTTTAATGGTAATTTTCATATCAGATATATTTAATGTGGATGTGATTACAATGTTTTTACCATTTTGACCAGTAATGGTGAATGTATTGGTACCACTTTTTACGCTATCAGTGTTTATTGTGATATCTTTGGTGTATTTATCCTCTTTGCCTGTTGAAATCATGTTTATAACATCATTATTGTTTATGATGGATAATGCATATGTAATATTTGCGGGTGTACTTGTTGTTTTACCGTTTCCTTTTCCTTTTGAAGATACATATATATTATTCGTGGCTGTTTTAAGATTCTTTTCATCATTTATTATTTCATTATACTCTTTTTGTTCTACATGGCTACTTTCTACCTTTTCGATTGGGACTGTTGTATCGTCTGCTGTATCAATGGCGACAGAATCACTGTCTGCATAGACAGTTGCATCATCAGCACATACAACACCTATCAGTAACAATAGTATTGCAGTCAATAAGAACATTTTCGGTAGCTTATTGTTCATTTTAATCCTTCCATAAATTTATTTTTTGGAGTTTATGTATTGTTATATTTAATTTATGATATTAATAAATATAAATGTTTTATTTATGGATGCATATGTCTTATTGTTATTATTTTCCGTTAACATGGATTAAATCTGTTATTTATCAATTTGGAGAATAAATATAATTTATTATGTTATTAAAGCTAATATGATGAATGATATAAAAAAAGGAGAAAGGGTAATTAGGGGGGTGCTTTCATATTCTAGGTATTGTTTTTTTGGCCGTGATGGTTATTATTTAGTTGGATAAAAAAATTTCCTCGTCTGACTTTCATCATTGATTGTTATCAATTTTTCTTTTGATGTTTAATATTCTTTAAATTTGCTTGTTATATTCTTTATCTTATTATCTTTTTTTTACTCGTCATTATATCACTA
>MVJJ01000174.1:626-34299 GCA_003266145.1 Methanosphaera sp. SHI613 | reverse complement strand
AAACAAAAATCAAATTAATTTTTAAGCGATAAAATAAAATTGCAACTATCATAAAATTAGTACCAAATAACTAACCAAGAGACTATATCCCCATCAATTTTTTTATAAAAATATGAAAGATAAAAAATAATTAATTGCCACCAAATAGATAAAATAAGCCATAATATCAGATTTTTTAATTTGAATAAATTATATTAATAATACAATATATAATAATTTATGGAGCAAATGGTAATTGGGAGTTATTATTAAATAATAAACTCACCATATTTTACCTATTTTTTTAACTATTTTTACTAGATTATCAACATATAAATAGAATATGTTTCTATCAGAATTATCCAATTGCCCTTTACTTAATTATTGATGATTTTTAGATAACCAAGTTTAAAAGAATAATATAAAACTTATTATTAAAAAAATAGCATTATAAAAAGTTAAATAAAAAAGTTAATAAATAAAAAAAAATAATAAAAACAAAAAATAGAAATGAATTATTCGTTTTCTAATTCATCTAAAAGATCATTCCAAGTATCTAATGTTTCTTTAGCTGCTTCTTCAGTTAATACTTCTATAGCATACCCAGAGTGAATTAAAACATAATTTCCAATTGTTGCTTCAACTAAATCCAATTTAGCTTCTTGTTTAACTCCACCAAAATCACAGGTAGCAACGTTATTATTTATTTCCAAAATTTTTGCAGGTGCTGCAATACACATATATTATTCCTCCCAAAGTTAATACGAATAATTAAAATCATTATTTTTAAAATATATATTTAGCTAACTATTAATAGTATGTAATTATTATTATTTAAATTATAGTATTAATTATAAATCATAAAAAAGTAGAGGATAATAGTTACCCTAAAAAATATTAATGAAATGAATTAAAATATAATAAATAAATATTATTTTAAAAGGTGATTTAATGAATCAGACAAAACACCCACACAATAATGTAATAAATAATCTAGAAGAAATAAATACATTAATCTCATTACTTGAAACGTCCAAAATGGCATACCTGAAAGCAAACTTGAGCATACATTTACATGAAAGTGAAATTAAACTATTTAAGCAAGTAATAAAACATGATAAAAAACATCACAAAAATTTAAGAATCAAAAGATATCAAAAGTTAATGGAAAATCCGGATCAAATACCTGAACTATACGAGCTACATTTAAAGTTATTCTTGAAAAGGTATAAAAAACTGGAGAAAAAGGGCATTATCGAAGTTATTGAAGAACCTGATAACGGTTTACCATATGATTTTGTAATTACTGACAAAGGACAGGAATTGATTCAGGAAATCAAAGAAAAAGAACTTGCATGGGAAGAAGAGATAAGTGAAGAACTTGAAGATAAGGAAGAATTACTTAAGTTATTGAAACAGATTGCCATTCCAGCCATGCAAATAAGTTATTCCCTCAAAAAACAACAAAAGGGAGTATATTAATCCCCAATTTTACTTTTTTTAATATATGGATACTTTATTAACGCCATCAATATTTAACAACAGCTGTATTATATTCCCATCAATCAATTTATCAGTTATTATAGTCATGTGAGGATTTAAAGTCAGATAGGCATCGGACGCATATACCTGAACTATGGATATCTTTTCATCGGCCAATATTTTAGAAACTTCACTTAGTATTCCACATTTTTCGGCCATTCCTTCTATTTCAATTACGCCTAGGCCCAAGGGTTGGGAAATTTTTGATAGTACTGGTCCAGCAGGGGTTATGTTGGAGAAGATTTTCTTTAAATCATCATCCATTAGGATATTATTTATTGTTGATACGATTACTCTCCTATCGGTATTTATTGACTTGGCAAGTGAGGACATGTTTATTTCTACATCTTCACAATATATTTTCTTATTTTCATCTACTCTTAATCCTAACTGCAGTAATTTGATTATTACTTTTTGTTGTGATGGATATTTTTCAAATTTTTCGATTGTTTTTTTCCACATAGCACATCAACCTAGTAATATATTACTCAATGAAGTTAATAAAATTATGGATAATGTACAAATTTATACACTAAACATTTAAATAGTACATTAATGTAATAATAATATAGAACTTATAAAGGTTGATAAAAATGAACAAAAGTGAATGTTTTTGGCAACATAAAAAAGTTAATCAAAAATATAAAAAGTGAAAAAATAGAAGTTAAAGAAGCAACGGAATTATTCAAGTTATTATATGAAGAATATGACAATATATTCCTCCTGGAGTCTATGGAAAATGATAATAAACTATCCAGATATTCAGTAGTAGGATTTGAGCCGATAGCAACCATCAAAGCATATGACAACAATGTGACCGTTAAATTCAAAGGTACGACAATTAATTATCACAGCACAAATCCATTCCTAGATTTAAAAGAACTGATACGAAATGATATCAACAAAAAAGGATTCTGCGGTGGCCTAATAGGTTACGTATCATATGAATCCATAAAATACTTTGAAGATGTTCCAACATACAAGAGCATCTATCCCGACTTTGAATTCGGATTATACCTGGATTGTATCATATATGACCACATAAACAATAGCTGCGAATACCTGACAGTATATGAAGACAGACTAGAACGGATAAAAAAGATAAACAGCAAAAATCAACAAAATAGAAGTTTAAAATATAAACTCATAGAAGATGATTTTGCTAAAGAAGAATATATCACGGCAGTAAACAAAGCAAAAGAACATATAAAGAAGGGAAATATCTTCCAATCAGTGATATCAAACCCTAAAAATTTAGAACTAAATGGAGATAAAACACTCTTCTATGAAAAACTAAGAATGATAAATCCATCACCATACATGTATCACATCAAATTCGGCCAGAGGGAAATTATCGGATCCAGTCCTGAAATGCTAATGAGATTAGAAAACAACAATATCGAAACATATCCAATAGCAGGTACGATAAGACGTGGAAAAGACGAAAAGGAAGATAGAAAATTAGAACAAACATTACTAAATGATGAAAAGGAATTAGCAGAACACCTGATGCTGGTTGATCTTGCAAGAAATGACCTTGGAAGAATAAGCAAAACAGACAGCGTAAATGTCGACCAGTTCAATACAATAAAAAAATTTTCACACATACAACACATAGTAAGCCACGTAAGCGGTATACTAAATGAGAAATACGATGCAATTGACGCATTCAGCAGCCTATTTCCAGCAGGAACACTCACAGGAGCACCGAAAATTCGTGCAATGGAAATAATCAATGAACTGGAAAAAACAGCAAGGGGTCCATATGGCGGGGCGGTAGGCTACTTCTCATTAAACGGTGACGCAGACTTTGCAATTACAATCAGAACCCTGACAACATACGATGATAGAGCCGAAATACAGGCAGGAGCAGGAATAGTATATGATTCTGATTCATCAAAGGAATACACAGAATGTGAAAATAAAAGACAGGCATTACTAGAAACACTTAAACAATCAGCACAGGAGTTGCAATCATGATTCTACTATTAGATAACTATGACTCCTTCACATATAACCTATATCAGATGCTAAAAGAATTTGAAGAAGATGTGGTAGTAAGAAGAAATGATAAAATCACGACTGAAGAAGTAAGAAACATCAATCCCAGTCATATCATAATATCACCTGGTCCGGGATGTCCGGTAAATGAGAAAGACTTTGGAATCTGTGGCAATATAATAAAGGAATTTAAAGAGATTCCTATATTAGGGGTATGTCTTGGAAATCAGGGAATATACAGTGTATATGGAGGTAAAATAAAAAAATCCATCCCAGTACATGGTAAAAAGGATGAAATAACTCATACCAAATCACGGTTATTTGAAGACATACCTGAAAGATTTGAAGTCGTACGATATCATTCCCTGATATGTGATGAAAAGAAGATTCCCAGTGACATAAAAATCACGTCATATACTGATGACGGCATAATCATGTCAATTGAACATGAAAAATACCCGAATTATGGAGTACAGTTTCACCCTGAATCCATAGGAAGCAAGTATGGTCATGAGATTATTGAAAACTTCTTAGATATTGGGGGTTGTTAAGATGGATAAAATCAACAGAATCATCAATAACAACAGAATTATCGTTGAAGAATCTAAAAAGAAAATTTCGGCCAAAAAACTGAAGGATGAAGCCTTTGATTATAGATCAACATTCTCCTCAGGACATGAATTTCAGAAGCTGCTGAAGGAGGATAAATGCAATTTGATCTGTGAATATAAAGTGGCAAGTCCCTCAAAAGGACATATCAGTAACCTAAGTCTGGAAGAAATCGTTAGCATATACGATAAAACACCAGTAGATGCAATCAGCATACTAACAGAAAGACTATACTTCAACAGCAATCTGGATAATTTGAAGATAGCCAAAAGTTACACTTCCAAAGCGTTACTGCGGAAGGATTTCTTCATAGATGAATATATGATATATGAAGCGGCTCTTAATGATGCCAGCTGCATATTACTCATAGAAGGAATATGTCCGGATATTGAAGGATATCTTAACATAAGCCAAGACTTGGGAATGGATGCCATAGTCGAATGCCACAGTATTCACGACGTAATGAATATCGAAGAATATAATCCCCCAATAATTGGCGTGAACAATAGAAATCTAAAGGATTTTACAATCGACTTAGATACAACGAAAAGGTTGAGAGAATATATAAAGGGATACATGATTTCAGAAAGCGGCGTTAGGAATACAGCAGATGCACAAAGATTGAAAAGTTATGGTGCCGATGGAATTTTAATAGGAAGCAGCATCTTAGAATGCGATGATGAAAAAAGAATTTCAGCATACATTGAAAGCCTATATAAAGCATTGAACTAAGACATTTGAAAAACTATTGAAAGAAATGATTATTATGAAGATGAAAATAAAGATTTGCGGTATTACAAATACAGATGATCTTAAAAAAATTGAAAAGATTGACTATGACAAAGTCGGCTTTATAAATATCCGAAGATCAAAAAGGAACATACCTCTTAAGCAAATAAACATATTAAAACAGGAATTAAAAGACAAACGTTCATCCACATTGGTACTTGAACCGGATAATGCATATGATGTCATGTTAAAATGCAATCGTTTGCAAATGTTTAACATTCAACTACACTGTCTTGGCAGTTATGATATCAGATACATCCGATGGTTAAATCGGTATCATAATTATGAAAATATGAACATTACACGAGCCATTGGCCTATGTGATACTATAGATTCTTCAAAAAAATGTGAACTTGAAGAGTTTTCCAATCAATGCGACAACATATTGCTGGATTACGTTAAGGATGGATTGACCGGAGGTACAAATAAGCAGATACCTATTGACACTGCTATAAAGGCATCAAAAATAATCAAAAATGCCAATCCACACACTGAAGTATCCTTGGCAGGTGGATTGAATTATGAATACCTGGACGGCATTTATAATAAACTGAAATATTTTGACAGACTTGACTTGAACAGTGGAGTAGAATCCAAAATAGGAAAGAAGGACATAAACTTGATAAGAGACATATTGGGATTATTTGATAACTAAAAAGGAATGAAAATTTAAACAAAAAAAATTATCATATATAATAGAAGGGATTTTATGAAATATGATGGAAAATTTGGTAAATATGGTGGAGTATACGTGCCGGAATTATTGATACCGGCAATAGAAGAACTGGAGGAGGCATTTTATAAGTTCAAGGATGATGAGAAATTCATTAATGAGTTGAATGAATATCTATGTGAATTTGCGGGAAGGCCAACAGGATTATATTACGCTGAAAACCTATCCAAAAAACTGGGATGTAAAATATATTTAAAACGTGAGGATATGCTACATACAGGAGCACATAAAATAAACAATACCATAGGTCAGGGATTGTTGGCAAAATATATGGGAAAAACACGTCTTATAGCAGAAACCGGTGCGGGACAGCATGGAATAGCAACTGCCGTGATTGGCGCCAAATTAGGGCTGGACGTGAAGGTGTTTATGGGTTCTAAGGATGTTCAACGCCAGAAGTTAAATGTGTTCCGAATGGAATTATCTGGAGCAGAGGTTGAAGCGGTAGACATCGGTAGCAGGACACTTAAGGATTCTATAAATGAAGCTTTCAGATATTGGATTTCCAATTTAGATACCACCCACTATCTGATTGGTACGACGATGGGTCCTCATCCTTATCCAAGCATGGTAAAATACTTCCAGAGCGTCATCGGAAAAGAGGCCCGAAAACAGATAATTGAAAGGGAACAAAAACTACCTGATACTGTAATAGCATGTGTCGGTGGTGGAAGTAATTCCATGGGAATATTCAGTGGATTTGTAGATGATGAATCCGTCGAGCTTATTGGAGTTGAAGCGGGCGGTGATGGAATAGATGGATTGGATCATGGAGCTACAATAACCAAAGGTAGTGATGGAATATTACATGGATCACTATCAATCGTATTGCAGAATGAGGAAGGTCAAATAAGAAATACCAGCAGCGTATCTGCAGGCCTGGATTATCCTGGTGTTGGCCCGGAACATGCATATCTGCACAGTATTGAACGTGCAAAATATGTTGCCATTACAAATGAGGAAGCATTGGATGCTTTTAAGCTTTTATGTCAGACCGAAGGAATCATACCTGCACTTGAAAGTTCACATGCCATAGCATATGCGGTTAAATATGCACAAAAAGAGGAGAATAAAAATAAGACCATCATTGTTAACTTATCAGGTAGAGGAGATAAGGACATGTTTATAGTTGCTAAGGAATTGGGAGTGGAATTATGAATAAAGAAAGTTACAGTCAAATGTTTACAAGATTAAAAAACAATAATGAAGGTGCATTCATACCCTTTGTTGTTGCAGGTGACCCTGATTACGACACATCACTTGAAATTGTTAAACGGCTAGTTGATTGTGGGGTTGATGCCTTGGAGATAGGTTTTCCATTCTCTGATCCCGTAGCTGACGGAGCAAGTGTACAGGAAGCGGATATACGCGCATTTGATAGTGGAATGACAATTGAAAAATGTTTTGATTTTCTTGAAGATGTAAGAAGGTACACATCCATACCTATAGGGTTATTGCTCTACTATAATATCATTTATAAACATGGTATTGACAGTTTCTATAAGAAGTTAAAGAGTTTGGACGTCAATGCAGTTTTGATAGCTGATTTACCACCTGAAGAATCAACGGATGTTATTAAAAGTTCCAAAAAATATGATATTGAAGAGATATTTATTGTATCACAATCAACCAGCAACAAACGATTAGAGATGATTACTGATATAGTTGGAGGATTCATTTATGTTGCATCGGTAATGGGTACGACAGGGGTAAGAAAAGAAGTTGAAAATGATACGAAAGAACTGATTAAAAGAATTAAATTGCAAACTGATATTCCAATTTGTGTAGGATTTGGAATTTCAGAAGAAAAGCATGTGCATGAAGTATTGGATGTAGGAAGTGATGGAGCTATCGTTGGAAGTGCCATCATAAACTTAATAAAGAAGAATTTGGATGACAAAAATAGATTATACGACGAAATAACAAGGTATACGATGAGTATGAAAAATGCTACGAGGAGATTAGAATGATATATGAAGTATTGGATGACATAATAGAAAAGAAGAGAGACCTGACATATGATGAGTCATATGAATGCATGAATGATCTGATTAGTGGTAATTATCCCGATAGTGTCATTTCCAGTTTTTTGATAGCTTTAAGAATGAAGAAGGAAAATATAGATGAAATTACCGGATTAACTCAAAGTATGAAGGATCATGCAACACAGATAGAATATGATTGTGATGATTACCTGGTTGAAAGCTGTGGAACTGGTGGAGACGTGCTTAAGACATTCAATGTCAGTACTGTTTCATCCATTGTGGCAAGTGCGGCGGGCGCTAAAATATCAAAACATGGAAATAGAAGCGTAAGCAGTAGTTATGGAGGAGCAGATGCATTGGAGGACTTGGGAGTCAACATAGAACTATCACCGAATCAAGTGATAAATTCAATCCAAAAGTGTAACTTTGCCTTTATATATGCACCATTCTATCATAAAGCCACAAAGAATGTAATGACAATTAGAAAAGAATTAAAAACAAGAACAATCTTCAATCTGATTGGACCTATAACCTGCCCGACACGTGTTACTGCCAGACTTACAGGTTTATATGACCCGGAATTGATAGAGGACATTGCACAGGTATCAATAAATCTTGGAGTGAAAAGAGGTATGATAGTTCATGGCTTTGATGACTATGGCAACCCTGCAATGGATGAAATATCAAATATCGGAAAAACAAAGGTTGCATTTATAGATAATTCAAAAATTGATGTAAGATATATCACTCCAAAGGATTTTGGACTTGACTTTTCAAATAGGGATGATATTAGGGCTCCTTCAAGTCCTGAAGGCCATTTAGAGGTAATCAATAATATCCTCAACAACGTTACCGATACGAAAACGGATAAGGCACGTATGGATTTATGTCTAATGAACTCAGCTGCAATATTGTACGTGGCAAACAAAGTGGATTCACTCAAAGAGGGTGTTGAATTGTCAAGAACGGTTATCGAAAACTCAACTGCAAAAAGACAACTGCAGAAAATCATAAAATATAGCAATACCTGAACATATTCATTAATTTGATTAAACCCCCTACTATTATTTTTCTTTTGAAAGCGAGGATATTCTTTAATAACTATGTTAAATATACTAATTAGTAATAAAGGCAATGATGATAAATATGAAGAACATAGTGATTATTGGTGCTGGTCCTGCTGGTAGATTTGCAGCTATGGATGCAGCTGAGAAGTCAAACAACGTAACATTAATAGAAAAAAGACATATTGGTGGAAAATGTTTAAACCAAGCATGTATGGTAGTATGTGCATTATCTGACGTGGCAAAACATGTTGAACAGTCACAGAACTTTAATGACCTGGGAATTGTTGAATCAGAAATTAAAGTTGATTATGCTAAGACAGCAGCCCAGATTAAGCAAACGCAAAAAAAGATCAGACACATTATAACTGCCGAGACTAAAGGTACCGGAGTTGAATATGTCAGGGGCGAAGCAAGTGTTGATGCTGATAGAAAGGTTGTTATAGTCGATGATGAAGATGAATATCCTTATGACAAGTTACTTGTATGTACTGGTTCATCACCTCTTCTGCCGGACATCCCGGGTATTGAAAATGCATACACATATAAAGATACATTGAAGTTTGAGCAGATACCTGAAAAGTTAGTCATTATTGGAGGAGGTTCAACTGCTGCAGAATATGCAAATATTTTCTCAAGCTTCGGCAGTCAAGTGGACATTTTATGCAGAAGTAGCTTCCTTAAAATGCTGGGTGATAATGAAGCTGAAGAGTATATTGTATCCAACTTACTTAAAAATACAATAGTACATGAAAATGTTGAAATAAAAGAGATTACAGATAGGTCAGTCATTACAAATTATGGAGAAATTGAAGGTACAGTATTGTTAGCTACAGGTGTAACACCAAACTCCGAGATTGTAAAGGATATCGTTGAAATTGATGATAAAGGACACATCATAGTAGACAGCCACATGCAAACGTCCAACCCGGACATCTATGCTGCAGGTGACGTGATAGGTGGATTATTATCAACTCCAGTATCAAGAATGGAGGGAATGGTAGCCATAAACAATATCATCGGAAATGAGGTTGAAGCAGATTATTCATTAATACCACTTACAATTACTTTAAACTATGATGTAAGTTACATGAAAGGAGATAAAGTAAACAATAACGGAAAACAGGTAAGTCTTCCAGGTGCAGGTGGTCCAGGTTCATTCTGGAACATACTTAATGGAAAGATGGGAATGACGAAAGAAAACATTGACTTTGAAAGCGGTAAAATTAACAATGTACTTGCAATTACACCTTCATCAAACATTGCATTGCCATATATGATAAAAATAATGAAAGACGGCAACGATGATGACTTCAGCAATTTCCTGGAAATTCATCCAACCACAGATGGAATATTCAAACTGGCACAGTACTATAAAAGATACTCATAAACGAAAATCCAAAAAAAATCAATGATTAAATTGTATTGATAAAAATTAGTACTGTATAATCTTAAATTAAAAACTAGAAGTAGAATAAATAAAAAAAAGAGTTTATTAAACTCTTGAAACTATTTTTTCATATATTTTTTTACAAACTCACATAATTCATGAGGTGCATCTATAACTTCACCGGAATATTTCCTGGTGGCCTCCTTCATGGAGTCATATTGATCAAATGCTTGGTTTACGACTTCAGATATGTTGTCAACATGACTTTCAAGTACTGCACCTTCAAATACGCTGGCCAAGTTATGATAACGACCATACTTTACTCCAATAACCACCACTACAGGTATTTCACATGCCATGGTCTCATGTAAAGTCAATCCGTCATCGGTTATAACGGCCAAATCCACCAAATCATACAAGTCATCAATATAATTAATATATCCGAGGTTAATTATATTCGGATGGTCTATAACTTCTTTTAATTCTTCCTTTAATGGATCGCCTATGACAAAAATATTGTAATTATCATTTTCCTCGGCAAACTTACGTGCCGCTTCGGCCATGCCGTCAAATAATGTGGAACCTGATGCAAACAATATGGATGGTTTTGACTGATCAAACTGTGAAGGCATCTTGTCAATAATATTATCCTTGTTGCCCTCTGTTATGTTCAGATTTATTGGCGAATACTGTTTTTTAATTTCATACTTCGATACCGCATCTCCCTTAATGTATGAGGGTGATTCCGGAAGAAGTAATGTTGGATTGAGTTTTAGTGAAATCCGAGTATCTGTAGGAGTTGCAACTAGACCTACCGATGGAACACGTGCCAACTTAGCAGAAAGAGCACCTATGATTGCACCTCCACCTATAACTCCTATTACACCATCAGCATTTTCTTTTTTTATAAGTGATGCACCCTTGATGGCTGCAGTAGTAGCCTTTATTCCTGCTTTGAATAATTTTGTTTTGGATGCTGCATGACCTCCCGCATTTGGTATTGGTGATTTTAACCATGGAATATTTCGTTTTTTAAAGTAGTAACCAGGAGCACTTGGATCTAATACAACCTCTGCTTCTATATCATCTTCTTCCAATAATTTTTTTATATTATAAGCATGTAACGCATCTCCACCAATGCCTCTTCCTGTAACAAAAATCAATAATTTCATATTATAGTCCCTTCTAATAAAAATTATAAGTAATTATAATTTATAGTTATAAATTATTTTGTTTGAAATTATTATTAAATTATTTGGAAATAATAAGAAATAGAATAAGATATTTTTTAAAGAGGATAGGTAATACTTGAAAAAAAATTAGTAGTATATTAATGATTAAAAGAAGGAAAAGGTATTTGTTTTTTCATTTTAAAAGTGATGAAGGTGAAAGTGGATTATATTTATACTGGATTTCCTTCTTCATCATATACTTCAATACATTCACCAGAACAATTTTCAGCAGCTTCAGTGTATACTTCAATATCATCTATTTCTAGTTCATCCACATCTCCATCTCTGCTTGAACCGACTATTGTTGCTCTGTCATCATCATCAAATGTGAATAGTGTTTCATCCAGATCTACACAATTTCCACACATTACGCAATCTTCTCTTTCTAAAACAACTTCGTACATAAAATCACTCCTAACTCTATAGTAGATAAAAATAATATAATAGCATAACTATATAAATGTTTTGTTTTTTAGTCCTAACAAAAATAGCCGTTTAAGGACCTATTCAAGAAATTGTTGAATTAAATCAGATATTATGAATAGATATTAAAAATAGTCTACAAATAATAGTTAATGATTATGATTCATAATTTTTTCGTATGAATTACATCCGCCAAAATATGAACAGATAAAACATTTTCCCCTATAATATTATTTTAGATAAACATTATAATAGTGTTTAAATAGAATATACATTATATAAGGTGTTGGATATGGACATGAGAGAAAATTTGATTAATGCTTTAAGACAAAAAGAAGTGGAAAAAACCCCTGTTGTTGCTTTTCCTGCTGTACTAACTACAGAATTACTTTCAAAGGCAGGCTGCACTTTTGATGAGTCATGTCATGAGGGACAAAAACTGGCCGAAATAGCAGCTTCGGTTCATGAATATACACATCTTGAAGGCATAACTATTCCCCTTGATTTATGGTTCGAGTCAGAAACTGTTGGTCATTTTTTCGAAAGACAGGAAGGAACCCTTACACCTATAATCAGCAAGGCTCCCTTTGATTCGCCGGAAGATGTGGAAATGCCTGATGACTTTATAAACATGGGACAATTTCCCGCCATAGAAGAAGCGGCAAAAATCATCCATGAAAAATATGATGATAAAAACGTGCCTATCATAGGGGAAATAACTGGTGCCTTTTCAATACTTACAGATTTGGTAGATTTGGGAACGGTTATTAAATTATTGAATTCAGACTATTTTGAGATAGATGATGCTTTGGAAGAAATCAACAGTAAATTGATAGAAGAAGTTAAATTTTATGAGGATATTGGAGTAGACTGTATTGTCGTCAATGATCCCAGTTCAACGACGAACATTGTAAAACCGAACTTATTCGAGGAGTTGGTGATGCCCTATCTTGTTGAGTTATCAGATGCCATGAATGTGGAGGGAGTATTGCATATCTGTGGTGATACTAATTCAAACCTGGAGAATATGCTTTCCTGTGGATATGAAGGCTTGAGCATATCCCAGGAGGTAGATATCGGTTATGCAAAAACAATTAAGGAAGAAATCGGGAGTGACAGCGTCATTTGTGGTAATCTTGCCATCGGTGAAACGTTGCTTATGAGAAGTCCTGATGAAATTAAGGAAGAATCATATAAATGTCTTGATAAAGGAGTGGATGTTCTGGGTCCAAGCTGTAATATTGCATATGAAACACCATTAAATAATATCAAAGCAATGGTGGATGCAAGAAATGAATATTTTGATGATGAATAGATGAATAGATTTAATAAACTGTGAAAATAAGAATAGGATAATTTACGCTAAGTAATATAATAAAAAAAATAAAAAAAAGGTTGTTCATTTGAATATAATGAATCATTATTTTTTAACTGGATTATACACTAATCTTCTAGCACCTAATGAAATTGCAAAGGGATTCTTTATAGTGATTTGTTTATTGTCCAATAATAATTTTCTAAATAAATCTCCAAGTCCTCCACCTGTTAATACATCCATTACCAAATCACCAAATGTTGGATTTTGAATACCCAAATATCTTTCAAGGTAATATGTTAATGTTTCTCTTCTTAAATATGCTATCAAGATAGCTGTAACTAAGAATAATATTAACATTATTATGAATTCTACAGGATAGAACATAACTGGTGATACTGCCTTTGCAAGTGCTGCTGAAACTAATGCGAAACATATACCGAGTGCAACTCCAAAGGAATGATTCCCTATTTCTCCCATCATGATATATCCGGAGTAATCTTGTGAGATGTAACCTAAACAGATTACAAACAGTAATACCGGAAGATAGTATGATGATGAATGTGTCAATACTAATATTGTGAAGGATACTGCGGACATTATTAATACGGCAATACATGCAACTCCAGGTTCCATGTCTGCAATATTAAATATCTGTACCATAAGGGCTACCAATATTGCTATTGGACCTAATATATAATAACCCCATATCATTACAATTATTATTCCTATACCTCTAAATAACTGTCCCACTTCTAGGTATGAGGTTAATTTTCTACGTCCTATTATATCATCAATAAAAGCGGTTATTCCAATAATTGCAATCAGAATATTATATGGTTTAGGGAACAATAGAACCATTACTATAAATGGTGCTATTCCAACACCTCTTGGTATTCCACCTCGTATATCTTCGAATAAATTTCCTCTGATTTTTGTAAACAACACGGTAAATATTGTTGTTAAGATTAGAGTAAGTATTAATCCAATTATCCATAGTAGATAAATTTCCATTTACTCACCCATCGTAATTGTTAATGTAACAGCATATAACTTTTGTAATACTAATCATTCTTTTTAATTATTGATGATAAGTAACTGTTATCACTATATTATATTTTAGTTTATAATACATTTAAATATACTTATTTGATTTTAAAGATTAATGAAAAAAAAGTAAAAAATAGATGGTGATTATATGGGATATCTTAAGAATGCCGCGATGGAACCTAATGCTTCCAATTGTTTTCCTCCATCATGTTGGCTACTGATTATCTCAATGCTTCCACCCATATTCTCAGTTGTGTTCATGATATTTTGTATTTTTTCATTTCTTACAAGCTCATCAACAACAAGTAATTTTTCTACCGCTCCCATATTTGCAGCGGCACTTACTTGATTTTGACCGTATGTAACCAAATTTGAGGATTTTCCGATATTTTCCAATAACTTGTTTACCAGTGATATTTCCGTTGCTATTTTCGCATCCTTTGTTAAATTCTGGATTAATCCATTTTTGAGTACCTCTTGTATTCCTGCATGTCCACCGGCACCTGTACTTTCGAGTACTGACTTTTTAGCCAGTTCAGGATATTTATCCTCCAGGTAATTATAATAGTCGTTTTTTGTAAAACCGGGACCTATGATTATTAGTTTATTTATTGGCATATGCTGATTTATTATTTTTGTTATATCCTCATAGTACTGTTTTATTTTTTCCTGTCTGTTTTTATCTATATTCTGTTTACCGCTGATATCACCTATAATCGGACCCACATATTCGATACCATACTGTTTGATTAATCCTAATTCCGTATTATTGTCTTCTATTGCAACTATTATCTCATTTGCACGTTTTGATGCGTTTACTGCTTGTGTCAATCTATCCAGGGACCATTTGTTCCATTTCTTTTGGATTCTTAAGCTGTTGTTTACCTGCATGTTTATGGTATGATGTGAACCCAATGGTATAAGATCCTCGGGTCCGGATTCTATTATCCCGGTAAATCTTAGCATTCCAGTATATTTATGAAAAGATATCTTTTCAACGCGCAACCCCAGATAGAATGTCTTTTTTACTCCACGGTCAGCTCTTGTTTTTCCACTGTTTGTGTCTTGTATTCTTCTTGTAGTTAATGTTGATATATAATCGTTCTGTTCTACTATGTGTGATAAATGCCATAAATCATCAAGTGTTTCAGGTACTACTTCGATTAATCCTATTTTTTTATCCTGATTTTTAATTTGCATATTCAATCCTCTAACTTTTATATTTATTTGACAAGCCATATATTTTTAAGTAATAATATTTTTCAATAATAGTAATACTTTTATATTAAAAAAAATAAAAAAGGTATTACATATTAATGAGGTGAACATGAAAAATTATGAATAAACAACAAAGACAAAATTTAGTAAAAGCAGTAGAACAAGCAACACCATGGGAAAAAATACCAACATCCCTCGATGGAATTTATATAGTTAAAACACCCACTCACAACAATTGTCAAACAGTTTTTGTAGAGATAAATCCATCGATGAACGGACAGCCAACAAAAAGAAGAGGCATTTACCTCAAAAGCCTCTCTGAGTTAAATGAGATAAGAAAGATATGTGAAAATGAAAAGATAGAAGAGCTGATAACAGTTATCAACCAATACTATTCAAAGAAAGAAATGCCCAGAATAGAAATATAAAAAAGAACAAATATAAAATATATTCAAGAAATAGTATGGGATGGGTAGAAAATGACTTATGAAAATCTTAACATTACAATCATCGGAGCAAGTAAAGGACTGGGTAAATGGATTGCCTGCAAACTGATTGAAGACAAATGTAATGTTACAATTACAAGTAGAAATAAGGAGCATGGAACACAAATTGCAAAGGACATAGGAGCAAAATATGAAAATGACAACATCAAAGCCGTAAGTGATGCAGACATTATAATATTTAGCGTTCCTATAGAAATAATGACTGAAACAATTAAAACAGTTGCACCATATGCACCGAAGGGTAGTTTACTGGTAGATGTGACTTCCGTTAAGATGGAAGCATGCAAAGCACTGCTTGAGTACAGTCCGGAATATTGTGAGATACTTCCTTGCCACCCAATGTTTGGTCCGAGAATTCCATCATTGGAAGGCCAGGTAGTCATATTAACTCCACTTGAGAACAGATGCAACACATGGTACGACAGGATAATCCGATACCTGAAGGAAAACAACACAAATATCGTCATAAGTACCCCTGAAGAGCATGACAAAACGATGAGCGTTGTTCAGGGTCTAACACACTTTTCATACATCAGTATAGCTTCAACCATCAAGGCACTCAACATCAGTGTTAAAAAGTCACGTGAATTTGCAAGTCCTGTCTATAGTTTAATGTTGGATATGATAAGTCGTATAGTATCCCAAAATCCATACCTATACTATTCTATTCAAAAGTCAAATAATCTAACGTCAATAGCAAGAAATACCCTTATCGAAGAAAGTATCAAGTTATCAGGATATGTTGATAATGACGACATGGATTCTTTTGTAGATAACATGACCCAATCGGCCAAGCACTTGGATGAATTTGAAGAAGCACTGGGTAGATCTGATAAGGCAATAAGTGTATTGACCCGTGAGGTTAAATATCTGACCGAGTCGATTGGAAAGGAAGTTGGCCTTGAACATCAATACTCACACAATGTACATATCGGAATAGTTAAGGATGTTGATGCAAAAAGCGTTACTTTAAATAAAAAAACAAGGGATGTAAAACTGAAGCTGTCCAACGTGAAAGTACTCAGTAATAAAGAGGTCTACCAGTGGAAGAAAGAAAATCTGAAGTTACATTCATTTGATGTGTCAGTGGTCATGAACAATACCTGCGATACAGACGTTCTTCTTGACGTATTATCTAAAATTGATGAAGTCGTAAGCGTTAAACTGATAGATGAATATCATGGAGAACAGATTGAAGATGGCGAAGTGAGCTTAACATTTAACTACACTACATTCAACAAAGAAGACAAGGACGTTGTGGAACGATACATCAAGGGCATTGGTGGAAAAATAAGATAAACCCCTCTTTTTTTATTTCAAATAGTTAAGTAACACTTTTTTTTAAATTTAATTTTTTAGAAATTTTATTGGAATTTTTCATCCTTTTTACTTTTTGTCAGAGGGATTTTACGTATTATCATATGATATTTTTTAAAATGAATTTTTATATTAAATTTTTTTATTTTAGTAACCTTTATATACTAAAAGATATAAACTTATAATTACAAAAAGTAAATAAAAGAAATCAAAAATATTGGCTATGTATACAAATCAAAAATATAGCCAAATAATCAAATTCATAATTATTATTCATAAAATTAAAAAGGAGGAAATACTATGGAAAACGAATTAAAATTAAAAGTAGCAGAAGCATTTTCACAATCAGACATAGGTCGTTCAGTTGCAAGAATCGATCCGAAATGTATGGAAGAATTGAATCTTAAAGATGGAGATGTAATAGAAATAGAAGGAAACAAAATAACAACCGCAACAGTAATAGCATCCCAGTCAGATGTCAGCTTAGGCATACTAAGAATAGACAGCTACCTAAGAAGAAATGCAGGAACATCCATCGGTGAAGAGGTAACAATAAGACCGGCACAAATCAAAGAAGCAAAAAAAGTAAAACTAGCACCAGTAGACCAAGAAATAGCAATACAAGGAAACCTAAACGGAGTATTCCTAAACAGGATAGTTAACAAAGGTGACATCATAGTAACAGGTATCAGAAAACAACAACCAAAAACACCAAACATGATGTTCGATGACTTCTTCAACCAGATGATGTCAAATATGGCCTCAATAGGAGAAATCAAACTGGCAGTCGTAAACACAAAACCGCTCGGACCAGTCAAAATCACAGACTCAACTCAAATAGAAATGGAAACAAAACCAGTAGATCCAAGCAAATTCGAAGGAGTTGAAAACCTAATAGACGTATCATACGAAGACATCGGTGGACTCGAAAACGAAGTGAAAAAAATCAGAGAAATGGTTGAAATACCACTTAAAAGACCAGAATTATTCAAACAATTAGGTATCTCTGCACCAAAAGGAGTATTATTACACGGACCACCTGGAACAGGTAAAACATTACTAGCAAAAGCAGTGGCAAATGAAACAAATGCCCACTTTATAGTAATAAACGGACCGGAAATAATGAGCAAATACGTCGGAGGTTCAGAAGAACAACTACGTGAACTATTCGAAGAAGCAGAAGAAAACAGCCCATCAATAATATTCATCGATGAACTCGATGCAATAGCACCAAAACGAGCAGAAGTAACAGGTGATGTTGAAAGAAGAACAGTAGCACAACTGTTAACCTTAATGGATGGACTCAAAAGCAGGGGAGAAGTCGTGGTAATCGGTGCAACAAACAGACCGGATGCAATCGATGAAGCACTAAGAAGACCTGGAAGATTTGACAGGGAAATCGAAATAGGCGTTCCCGACAAAGATGAAAGAAAAGAAATCCTCGAAGTACACACCAGACGCATGCCACTAGATGAAGACGTAAACCTTGACGAACTAACCGAAGTAACACATGGATTCGTAGGAGCAGATCTGGAAGCACTCTGTAAAGAAGCAGCAATGAGAGTACTAAGAAGAATACTACCAGAAGTACAGACAGACAAGGAAGTACCACAGGAAGTACTTGAAAAAATGGTACTACACAAAAGTGACTTCAAAGAAGCATTAAAAGAAATACAGCCATCAGCACTAAGAGAAGTACTGGTACAAATACCAGACGTAACCTGGGAAGACGTCGGTGGACTATCATCAGCAAAACAGGAACTCAAAGAAGCAGTAGAATGGCCTCTTAAAAACCCTGAAAAATTCAAAAAATTCGGTATCACACCTCCAAAAGGAGTAATACTTACCGGTGCACCAGGTACAGGTAAAACCTTGCTTGCAAAAGCAGTAGCAAATGAAAGTGACGCAAACTTCATATCCGTAAAAGGTCCAGAGTTACTATCCAAATGGGTGGGTGACTCAGAAAAAGGAATAAGAGAAGTATTCAGAAAAGCAAGACAAACTGCACCAACAGTAATATTCTTCGATGAAATTGACTCAATAGCATCCACAAGAGGAAGCCAAGGTGACAGTGGAGTAACACAAAGAGTTGTAAACCAATTACTTACAGAAATGGACGGTATGGAGGAGTTACATGACATATCCGTAATAGCCGCTACAAACCGTGTAGACATAATCGATCCGGCACTTCTTAGACCTGGAAGATTCGACAGACACGTGGAAGTAGGACTCCCAGACTTAGAATCCAGAATAGCAATATTCAAGGTACATACAAAAGACATCCCACTAGCAGAAGACGTGGACATCGAAGCACTAGCCAAAAAAACAGAAGGATACGTCGGAGCAGACATCGAAGCAGTATGCCGTGAAGCAGTAATGCTTACATTAAGAGGAGACATGGAAGCCGAAGAAGTATACATGTCCGAATTCAACAAGGCAATGGAAAAAGTAAAACCAAAGAAAGACCAAGAACTGGTATCATACAGCTAAACAGGCCTAAAAAATTTAGGCCTCAAAAAGCCCAGATTAGAAAAAACCCCAATATGATTATTAAAAACTATTAGAAACATGTAATGTGTGACCGCTATAAAAGATTTGATAATAAATACTAAAAAAACATGAAAAAAAACTCCGAATAAATAGTAAATATGAAAAAACCTCCATATAAAACGCAAACTAAAAATATATTTCAAGGGATTTTGTAGATATATTCTACTCCTTTTCTTTTTTTTTAAAATAAATAATTTAACTTTAAATACAACCGCCGATTGTATATCAACAAATAATAAAAGAACTTTCTTATTTTTTCAAGAAGTTACTGACATTAATCTTTAGAGAATCATATGCAAATAACTCCCAAAAAAACATATCATTTAATAATCTTGAAAAATATATCTTAATATATTATAAAGATGAAAAAAAATTATCAATTTTATAAAAAAACAATAATTATCGGAGATATAACATGGCATATGATATTAAAGATATTAATCTAGCTGATCAAGGAGAAAAAAAGATTAAATGGGTACAAAGACACATGCCCGTACTTGAAAGTATTAAAAAGGAATTCGAAGAAACAAAACCGTTCGAAGGAATAACAATCGGTTCATGTCTACACCTTGAACCCAAAACTATAAACCTGGGTCTTACCCTACAGGCAGGTGGAGCAGAAGTAGTTATGACCGGATGTAATCCACTCTCCACACAGGATGATGCAACAGCCGCCGGTGCAAAAATGGGACTTAACATGTACGGTTGGACTGGTCAAACCACTGAAGAATATTATGAACATCTAAACAAGGTACTTGATTATGAACCGGACATTGTAATAGATGATGGTGCAGATTTAATATTTTTAATACACAAGGAAAGACCAGAACTTCTTGAAAAACTACGAGGAGGATGTGAAGAAACCACTACAGGTATACACAGACTTAAGGCTATGCATGAGGACAAAGCACTTAAGATACCTGTAATGGCCGTAAACGATTCATACATGAAATACCTATTTGACAACAGATATGGAACAGGTCAATCCACATTCGATTCAATCATGGGTACTACAAACTCCGTTATTGCAGGTCAGACAGTAGTGGTATGTGGATACGGATGGTGTGGACGTGGAATTGCAATGAGGGCAGACGGTCTTGGAGCAAATGTCATAGTCACAGAAGTAGATCCAATAAGAGCACTGGAAGCACGTATGGACGGTTATCGTGTAATGACTGTGAAGAATGCACTTAAAGAAGCAGATCTTGTCATAACAGCAACAGGAAACAGGGACATCATATCAGGAGATGACTTTGAATACGTTAAGGATGGATGTATGCTCGCCAATGCAGGTCACTTCAATGTAGAGATAAATGAAGATGATTTACTTAAAATAACCGACGTAAAAGAAACCATAAAACCGGACATTGAATCATACACATTAAAGGACGGAAGAAACGTATACCTGCTTGCCGGTGGAAGACTAGTTAACCTTGCAGGTGAACACGGCCAGGGACACCCTGCTGAAATCATGGATTTAAGCTTTGCAATGCAAGCACTGTCAGCCAAACGCATACTTGAAGAGGACATGGAACCTGGAGTATACAAGACAAGAGATGAAGTAGATACTGAAGTGGCAAGGCTTAAACTTAAGGCTATGAATATAGAAATAGATGAGTTAAGTTCTGAACAGAAAGAGTATATGAACAGCTGGGATATAGGTACATAAACCTATATCAACAGCTTTTTTTCAAATTAAACCACCAGGTATAACAATTATGAGTATATAATACACTTGTTCTTTGATGTATAACTTTTATTTAATTTTGTTCTATTTTTTTATTTAAAACACCAACTTTCTTTCTTTGATTATTAAATTATAATACCGTGAACCTAGTATTAATAGAATATAATAAAGAAGATTTAAGAAAATTGTCATACCTTCCCCCATGAAAAAATAAGTGTCAAAGAATAAGTAAGGATCTATTAGATGAAAAAAATAGGATAAATGTCTAGAACCATTGTTCCAGACTTGTCTGGGCCGTTTCATGGACAAGTTTATCTATCGCCGCAAATGTTCTTTCTTCCGTAAAGTCATGATCACCACATAAGAAGTCAACCAGCTTTTCTCTTTTTGGATTTCTGAACTTTAAGTCATAATCCGTTACCACATCAGGTTTTAGGAATATTTCCCTGATTTGATTATAATCTTCTTCAATGGTCTTATCCAATTTTTTAAGAGCGGATTCAAGGTTGCCGTATTTTTGTATTAGTTTAAGTCCTTTCTTTGGGCCTATTCCATGAATTCCAGCATTGAAATCTGTTCCGACAAGAATTGCTATGTCAACCAGCTGTTCTCGTGTAACGTTTAGTTCATTTAATGTTTTTTCCAATGAGATAACTTGAAGGTCCTTTGATTGTCTTGAGGATAATTTGAAATTTTTAAGCATACGTGATGCCCCAAACTGCAGACAGTCATAATCCTGTGAAACCACTGCCCATGCATCCCCCTTTGCCACCATATATGATGCCTGTGCTTCACCTTCCGTTTTTGCCTGAACAAATGGAAGTCCCATCAAGTCAAGCAGTTTCTTTGATGAATCGATTATTTCCTTGTTTAAGTAGGGTGTTCTGGATGCGTATTTACGTGCAGTTTCATAATCACCTGCTTCTTTTGCCTCTTCATATTTTTTCTGTGCTTCTTTTTTAACGTTTATACGTTCTTCCTGTGTCTTACGTTTTAGCTCGGGGGCTTTTCCATCAAAGACATATATTGGCTTTATCCCTTTTGCTATCAGAGTGGATGTCTGAAACATTATTCCATTCAGGTGGGATGTTATGTTTCCATTTAAATCCTTCAAGGGTGATCCATCGGGTTGTCTCATTGATGACAGGAATTTATAGATAACATTTGAGGCATCTACCGTGAGCAATTTTCCACCAAGATCATTTAGTTCTATCGGTTCTGGTGAAGTTATGTCCTTAAATTTTACTCCCATAATCAGTCCTCCTTATATAATATTCTGCGTGGCTTTTTATTGTCAAAAATTGACCTGAGTCCATCAAGATAGGAATTTGTATAGAATTTTAATCTGTTAAACTTATGATCATCAAATACTATTATTCCCATACATGTTAAAAGATAATTTTTCAGTATCGTAAAGTATAATGACAGCTTGTTTGTCGAGTATTTACGTCCCAGCCATATCAGATTTCTCTGCATGAAATAGTTTATCCATAACTTATCATAGGGTCTTCTGTCTACATTGAATCCCAGGAAGGACTTGGTGAAGGTTCCCTTGACGCTGCCTTCAGCATGTTTGATTATACTTTTGTTTATTAGCTTGATTTTTCCAACGCTACGTAGCCTTATGCAGTACTCCAAGTCATCGGAGTGTATGAAAAATTCCTTCTTCGGATAACCTATCTGTGATATGGCCTCCTTTTTGACAAGAAGTCCTACAAATGATACCATGTCTATATCCTTAACTTCTACCTGGGTGTCCTCATAGCTGATAGGTTTTTGTATGGGAAGTCCGCTGTTGAAGTTGAAGTATCCCCTATGATGATATAATATGTTATCATCCAAGTCTACCTTAAGACTAGCCAGTGCTACAGTATCATCCAGATTATAATATGGGGACAGATTCTTTAAGCAGTCTCTTGTTGGAAATGCATCATCATCCATTATCCATACCCAATCATGGCCATCAAGATGTGCTGCCTTTACTCCCTCATAAAAACCGCCTGCTCCACCCATATTTGTAGGCAGTTTGATATATTTGATGTGAATATCCTCATATTCATTGTCACAGCACCATTTATTCTCTGAGTCTACCGGAGGCAACTGTGTGATAAACCCGTAATCACTTAAGAGTTCCGGTGTGTTGTCCGTTGAATCATTATCAACTATGTATATCGCATCAACCTTGAGTGTCTGATTTACTAAACATTCGATACAGGCTATCAATAAGTCCTTACGATTATATGTAACTACTACTGCACATACCGAGTTATTCATCATCATTAACCTTGTTCAATTTTTTATGCCAGTTCCATGCGGTTTTGACAATATCATCAATATTATCATATACTGGAGTCCATCCTAACAGTTCATGTGCTTTTTCGGCACTTCCTATTAGAACAGCCGGGTCTCCTTCACGTCTTGGAGTTTCTGTTACTTTGAAATCTCTGCCTGTGACATTTTTGACTGATTCTATTACTTCCCTTACTGAAAATCCTTTACCGTTACCGAGGTTGAATTCATTACTGGTATTGTTTTGGTTTAAGTATTCCAATGCCTTTATATGTGCATCTGCCAAGTCATTTACATGTATGTAATCACGGATACATGTTCCGTCCGGCGTATCATAATCTGTTCCATAAATTTTAATATCCTCTCTTTTTTCTATGGCTGCATCAAGAATTAATGGTATAAGGTGTGATTCCGGTGTGTGGTCTTCACCGATTAGTCCTGATTCATCTGCTCCTGAGGCGTTGAAGTATCTGAGTATTATTGATTTGAGTCCATATGCCTGATCGTAATCTTTGAGTATTCTTTCTACCATCAGTTTTGTCCATCCATATGGATTTATAGGATTTTGTGGATGATCTTCTGTGAGTGGTATTTTCTGTGGCACTCCATATGTTGCACATGTTGATGAGAATATGAATTTTTTAACGTCATATTTGAGCATGACATTCAATAGATTTAATGTGTTTACCACGTTGTTCTGGTAGTATTTCTGTGGATTTTGTACTGATTCTCCAACTTCTATGAATGATGAAAAATGCATTACTGCCTGAATGTCGTATTCCTGGAATATCTTTTCTATGCTGTCAATGTCTTTGATGTCACATTCGCATAGTGTTCCCCATTGTACTGCTTCTTTATGTCCATGACTTAAGTTATCCAAGATAACTGTCTCGTAACCTGATTCATTTAGTAATTTATTTACATGAGCCCCTATATATCCGGCTCCACCTACGATAAGTATCAATATTAAAACTCCTTTTAATGATTTATTTAAAAAAATGATATCTATATGAATATATCTTTGTATGTGAAGTTAATTATATTTTTTCATGAAAGGATAAAATGAATTAAAAAAGGGTATGATAAGTAGAAAAAGGGTGATGATTGGATTATATTGTATAGTATTCACCATCGGTTTTGACAACTTTTTTTAGAAGTTTCTTATTTTCCAGAGATACTATAATGTTATAGGTTCTTTTAGGTGTTAATTCCAGCTGGCCATATAATAATGCGCCTTCCAGCACGTATCGTGGTGCATATCCATCATACTTTGTTATTACGTCCTGAATTATTTCATATGCATCCTCTTCTGTTTTGTTGAGCATGTATCTTTTTAATGCAGATTTGTTTTCAACTACCTTAACTTCAGCATCTAAATCATTATAATAGATTAATTTGTTATCGGCATCCAATCGTATGAAATCTTTTGTTTGGAGTACCTCTAATGATTCTACCAGACGTGTCTCGGAAAGGTCAATCAAATCCTTGATTATATCATAGGATAGGCTTTCAGGATATTTCTGTCTTAAGTTTTTTATTATTGTTAAAATATTGTTTTCCTTCTTTGTAATAATCTGCATGTTAACACCAATATAATATATTTACTTATTATTTATATTTTTCATAAAGTATAAACTAATTGATATATAAAGCATCACCACAAAAAAAACTATGACTTAATCGTTATGATAAAGAGGAGGATACTTATCCATACCCCCATGATTACTTATCACATGCTTGGATAAGCTATTTAAATAATATGTCATAAACTAGTATCAGGATAAGAATAATCCTTCAAAAGTATGATTACATCATGAGGTTTTACATCAGATAATTAAAGCATGTAAGAACATTGAATCTTATAATTATATTAATGAATGCAAAAAATAAGATATATATAAGGAATAAATTTTCAAGGGAGGTAAAAAATAGATGTTGGAGTCGCTATATGAGAGAATGATTGAAAGAAAAGACCTGATACAGGAAGAATTTGATAGCTTTCAAGAAGAAATCAATACAAAGAAAGTAAATGATATATATCAGCAGTATACATTCAACAAAGAAAATCAGGACAAGACGTTCATATCAACTGACGGCAGCTACAACAACAAGACATATCTGGACGGCATATTATATGCGGTTGGAGCTGTGACACTACTATCAAAACCTAACGAAAGCATATCTCAGACATCAGAAGAAGCGGATGTACGAACGTATCCAGCAACAAATCTTGAGAAATTCAATCATCACATCTCAACGTATATGGAAATACTGGAACTTAAAAATACGTTGAAGACATTAAAAGAAAATGAAGATTCAATAGATTACATACTAATCGATGGATCACTAAAAGGACAATTGAATCACTTTAACGTGAACAATGAATTAAATAATTCGATTAAACAGGCATTGATTGCCATAATAGGAGAATTTGAAGATAACTTGAACAATGGAACATTTGATGTTGAACTGGATTATTATGCACATAGGGGACATATCAGAAAACAGGTCATTGAAATGGCAAGTACATTAGAAGATGATGAATTCAAGGATTTCGATTATTCAGACCATGAACTGGAAGTGCAAAATTATTATTCAGGATTGGAATTACTGGCATGCATTACACATCTTATAAACAATTACTCTAAAAAGGTTATATGCATCTCAAAGACAAGCAGAACAAACAACATATTTGAAGAAAAGATACCGGATTCAGCCGTTCTGGAATACTGTACCACCGATGCAGGATACACCATTCCTCATGTAACAATTAATGATAAATTAGTTAGACCGTTAAATGCAAACAGGTTCACCAGTATCGAATATCCAATATACAACGATAAAATACTGAAATATCAGTACATCACCTTATTTACACGACTGGAAAATAAGAAACACGTGATTAAAGTGGAAATACCAGTCAAAGACGAAGATGATGTTGATAAAGTAAAACAGAATATAAAAGAACTACTGGATGATTTATACAGTTGCAGCATTAACGGATACCCATACATACTCAAGAAGGTACATGATAATGTCGTGATAACAAACAAATTCATGGACAGAATGGAAATAGTATATGAGTTTACCAACAAGGCTAAGGGAAGAGAGGTATTACGTTATTAAGAAAACGATAATTAATAGAATATAGAAAAAATCATTAAAAAAGGGGCATTATAATGAGTGAATTTTTAGGAAGATGCTATGGTGAAACAACACCCAATAAAGTATCATTTATATCAAAACAAACACCTGCAGTAGGTGAATATGTATATTTGGAATATGAAGATAAAATAGTTTTAGGAATGATAGATGCATTATTCAGAGGCAGCACCACATTAGGTGACGACTTGTTAAATCCGGATACCATCGGTAAAATATTAAAGTTTGATGGAGACTCCGAATGCTACATCAGAGGTACCATCACAATACTCGGTGATAAGGATAAACTTATAATTCCAAGAACACCTGCACCACCTGGTACGATAGTATATAAGGCAGATGAAAAACTCCTTAAGGAAATATTCGAGAAGGGTGACGGATTAAGAATTGGAACAATACTCAAACAACCTGATGTTGCCGTGAAGTTAGACGTAAATAAGATGGTTTCCCGTCACCTTGCAATACTTGCTATGACCGGTAGCGGTAAATCAAACACCACCTCCATAATAATAGATGAACTGCTTAGACTAAACGGTACGATAGTAGTATTTGATGTACACTCTGAGTACTCACAGACCGAATTCAAAAACGGTGACGTAAGAATCATACCGGCAAAAATAAATCCGAGGGACCTGTCAATACATGAATACCTGAAGTTGGGAAAATTCAGCGAAAACGCTACAAACCAAACTAAATACCTGCGTGATGCATATAACTATGCAAAGGAGTTGGATACGACAGACAGCAAGGACAGCTTCTTTGACAATATGATAAACTGGATAAACTCAAAAATCGTAGAGCTTGAAAATGAAGAGAAGAAAAACAACAGCCACATAGAGGCAAATTATCAGGTACTCTTTAAACTGGAGGATATGAAGAGGATACATAACAAGCTTCTTGACTCAACAGATGTAGAAGACATGGTCGACAGCATAGTGCCTGGAAAACTAAACGTTGTAAGCCTTGGCTCTCTCAGTGAAACAGCAACAGATATCATAGTAAACCATATGTTAAACAATATCCTATTCAGAAGAAAAAACAAGATTGACAACAATGATAATCAGAAGGTACTTGACTATCCTGTATTCTGTATAATAGAAGAAGCACATAATCTGGCATCACATGATAGAAATACCAAATCCAAATACACCATAAGCAAAATAGCAAGGGAAGGTCGTAAGTTTGGTGTAGGATTATGTCTTGTAAGTCAAAGCCCTAAGGCCTTGGATAGTGCAACACTAAGCCAGATAAACAATCTCATAATACTAAGGCTAGTGGAGCCTGGTGACCAGAAGCACGTGCAGAAAAGTAGTGAAAGCTTAAGCAATGACCTGCTTGAACAGTTACCATCACTGAATATAGGTGAAGCTGTAATACTCGGACAGATGACCAAAATACCTACAATGGTTAAGATAGATGAATTTAAGGGAAAAAGTGTTGGAAATGACTTGGATATAGTTAAACTATGGCAGGCCGATAAGATTAAACGAGAAGAAAAAAGAAAGAAAAATGAAGAGGAAATCGAATTATTATTATAAGGGTAATGAACTATGAAACTTAAAATAGCACACTTTGCAGATACTCACCTTGGATACAGACAGTACGGATTAGCTGAACGTGAAAATGACTTCTATGAAAGATTTGATGAAATCATTGATCACATGATAGAAAATGATGTAGACTGTGTAATCCATAGCGGTGACTTATTTGAAAGTCCAAAACCACCGATAAAAGCATTGTTGACTGCCCAGCAGGGATTTATGAGACTAGTTTCTCATAACATTCCCGTTTATGTTATTGCAGGAAACCATGATAAGATGCAAAAAAGCAATACCGAAATTCCCCAGAGGCTATTTGAAAACGAATGTTTCCACATACTTGAGAAAGGAAAGACATATGCAATAAATGATGACGTATTTATAGGGGGATTACAGTATCTTCCACCACAATACCAGGACCAGATCAGTGACTTTGCAAATGAAATAAAAGAAGAAGCTAAGGATTACAGATATAAGATACTTGTACTTCATGGAGGTCTTGAGAAGTTTGATGATTACACGAAAGATTTTGAACTGAATACCATTCCTGATAACTTTGACTATTATGCGATGGGCCATATCCATAGGAGATACATTTCAACATTCAAGGATGGAATGATGTGTTATCCTGGCTCAACGGAACTTAGAACAAAAAAGGAACTTGATGATTATAATAAAAACGGTAAGGGATATACCCTTGTCACAATCGATGATGACAAAGATGAATTGGACATCAGTCATGTAAATCTACCACTTAAGAGGGAATATATCATCAAGAAAATCAAATATCCTCAACTGGAAGAGAAGTTATATGAAATCAATGAGATGATTGATGCATTGGATGAACAACCAATCCTTGACTTGACCGTTGAAGAGGGAAATTTTGAAAAAAGTGACGTTCTTGAGAAGATTGATGAGATAATTGGTGAAAAGGCACTTAGTATCAGATGTGTATGTAATACAATAAAAGACGATGAAACAGGACCCATTAAGGATGTAGAATTAACACCGGAAAAGGCATTGAAGAAGAGGATTATAGAAAATTATGGTGAAAATCAGAACATTATCAACTTAACAACCAGTTTATATCGGGAATTGTCAATACCTAACCAAGAGGAAGCGTTGAATATCACCGAAGACTACTTTGAAAAAAATTATGGGGGCGAATAAATGATTATTGAAGAATTAACTTTGAAGAATTTCAAATCCCATAAAAACAGCAAGATACAATTTACCGATGACATAAGCGTCATACTCGGCCAGAATGGTGCAGGTAAATCAACACTGCTTGAGGCAATACGTTTTGCATTATTCAAAAAGGTAGACGGTAATATAGGAGACCTGGTAAGAAAGCCTGTAAATGCAGAGGATAACGTCAGTACCATGAGTGTTATTCTTCGTTTTAAACACAACGGTATACACTATGTACTTGAAAGAACCAGAAAACGAAGCAGCAATGTATCCCAATTGACACGACTCTCAAATGGTAAGAGCGTTCAAATAACAAAGGGTGAAAAAGAGGTAACCAGTGAAATTGAAAAAATAATAGGTGTTGATAAAAACTCATTTTTAAATGCCGTATATATCAAACAAGGAGAAATTACAAGTCTGATAGATAAGACTGCCAGTGATAGGAAAGAACTGATATCAAAATTATTGAATCTGGACAACCTTGAAAAATCATGGAAAAACATGGTGGATATAATCAAGGAATATGAAGGTAAGAAAGAATTAAACGACAGATATCTTGATGATAAAGACAAAATTCTTGAAAAAAGAAAAGAAAATGAAGAAAATATCGTTAAAATCACTGAAGAAATAGAAACTGATACAAAATCCAAAGAAGAATTGAACGAGGAATTGGAAAAATTAAAAAAGGAAGTTGAGTTGTTAAATCAAAAGAAAGAACAATTTGAAAAGAATAATCTAAGGGCAGAGTCCTTAAAAAAGACGATAGATGAAAACAAAAACCAATTAAACAAAGAACAGGAACATCTTGAACGCATCAAATTCAAAGAAAAAGAAAACATAATAATAGAAAAAGAAATCATTCAACTGCCACAACTTAACAAGCTAGTTGAAATTAAAGATAAATCTAATGATGCAAAAAATAAGCTGGCAGAATTAGAACAGAACATAAACCGCATAACACAATTGCAGCAAGTGTTGAAGGATACGAAAAACGACTATGAAAAATCAAAGGAATATACATTAACTTTAGATGAGCTAAACAAGAGACAAGAAATGCTAAAAGATGATGTGGAAGAATTAAAAAAATTAGAATCATCATTAAAAGTACACACAGAAAATAAAGAGAACACTTATAATTGGTTGAATAAAAAAGCTGGTGAAGCACGTAGAATATTGAACAATCAAAAATTACGAAATGCCGAGGAAATATCAAAAGAATATAACATTCAATTAGAACAACAGGAACAGGAACATGAAAGAATAAATGATGAAATTAACAAGTGCAAACAAGAGATTAGCTCAAACAATACAATAATAAAAAATACTAAAAAATCTCTAAGTGATCTTCAAAATACCACCGATAAATGTCCAATATGTCAATCAGATATCAGCCATGAAAAACATGAAAGCCTATTAAAGGATTACAGCAATACAATCGAAGAATGTGAAACTAAAAATATTGCCCTACAAGAGGACATCAATAAAAAACAAGCAGACCTTAAGGTAATTGATGACAAAATAAAAGAAATCAGAACAATTGAAGCAAATTCGATGATTAACGAATATGAGAAATTTAAAAAAGATTTAAAGGAAATCAAAAGCATTGAATCACAAATTGAATCATTTAAAGATAAAAACGAGGAATATAAATTAAATGATGAAAAGATTCGGGAATTAACTGCCGATATCAAAAAATTGGAAGCAAATAAACAGTCATATATTACAACAGAAGCCACATTAAAAGAGCTAAAAGACATCAACGAGTTGAAAAATGAACAAAATTCCGTGATTGAACAGATAAATGAATATACAAATCAAATAAAAGAAATCCTTCAGAAAGTCCCTATCAAAGATGATATAAAAGCTCAAATTAAGTATCTTGAAAATAGAGAAAAAGAGTACAATGAAAATAAGGGATTCATAAGTAACAAAGAAGACACTATCAAAAAAATTAAAGAAATGACAAATAAATTAACAGAAGATAATAACAATCTTGATAATTTAAATAGGGAAAATCGAGAATTATCGTATGATCAAGAAATTCATGAAAAAACTTCTGAGACATATAGATGCAAGGATGAAAAATTCATAGAAATTGATAAAAAACTGGTCGAAAATAAAACCAAAAAAGAGGGATATAAAAAAGAAAGGATAAACATACAAGAAAACATTGAAAAACTTGAAAAAATAGAAACAGAACAAGTGGCACTCAACGATTATATTAAACTGCTAAAAAACATTCGTGAATTATATGGTAAAGATGGCGTGCAAAGGGAATTAAGAGAAAATTCCAAACCACAAATAGAACTTGAAACAAACAACATATTCAACGACTTTAACTTTGACTATGACAATATCCACCTAGATGAAAACTATGAGATAAGCATCAATAAATCAAATGAAACATTAAACGTTTCAATGCTAAGCGGTGGAGAAAAAATAGTCGTCGCATTAGCATTAAGACTTGCAATAGCAAAGGTCATATCCAAACAGAAAAATCAACTTCTAATACTGGATGAGCCTACAGTACATCTAGATGAAGAAAGAAAACTGGAATTAATCGAAATACTCCGTGACGCGGATATAGCAGATCAAATGTTAATAGTTACCCATGATCCTGACCTGATGGGCATTTCAGAAAACGTCGTTGAAATTCGTAAGAAAAACGGTGTCTCAGAATATGTCCAAAACGAATAATCCTCATCCCCCTTTAATCATTTTTTAATAAAAAGATGAATGAATGATATAATATTAATATTACAGTTATTCGTATTTTTTAGAGATTAATGAAGTGTTTTTTCATATTTAACATTCATCATATAACATAACTATATAATTTTAGAGATAGACTCGTTATAGGTACAAACGAAGGAAAAATTATTATTCTTATTTTTAATCATCACATAATATAACCGATGAATGATTTCTAGTTATTTTTGATTCGGGACAATATTCATTCTTAATAAACAGAGAAATTAAAACAAGTATGAATTCTTTAATTAAAATTAGCACTGTAAATTGTTAATATGGAAGTTTAGTTTGAAAAGATTTGTTAAAAAAAATTAGATTGTATGAGGGTTAAAAAAAAATTATGATAGTATCAATGTGTGGACATTGATAACCCCACTATCATACCATATATTTTTTATTGAAAGAAGAATTAATGTAAAAAAATCTACATTATGTTGTATTTTTGTAGTAATAAAAATTCATCTGTAGTTAATTTTTTACCATCTTTGAATTTTTGGAATATTTCTTCAGCTACTTCTCTTTCTTTTACATCAGAATTGGTTTTTTCTTCAGATTTTTTACTTCTCTTGTTGGATTTTGCATGATCCATACATTTGTTAACTTTTCTGATTTCTGAGAGTTTTGCTTTGACTTCTTCGTGTTTTGCTGTTGCAGCTCTTCTTGAGTTGAGGAAGTCTTGGTGTTTTGCATCTGCTTTTGCTCTTATTCCATCAATTTTGTTGAAGTATTCAATCATTTCTTCGTGAACAACTTGTGCTTTATCTGATAGTTCAACTACTTTTTGGTGGTAGTTTTCAGATTTTTCTTTGAGTTGATCAGCTGTTTTTTCTTCTTCTTCATCGCTTTGGATTTTTTTGAGTTGTTTTGTTAAATCGGATATACGTTTAACTAACTCATTTTCTTTTCTAATGTCTAATACTTTGGTTTGTATAGTTTTGTCTATTTTGTTTATTTCAGCTTGGATATTAGACATTTCTTTTTTACCGGAGTTCCATTCAACTTTTTTAAGTTCTTCATTACATTCGTTTCTTAACTCTTTGTTTTTGTGAACTTCTTTGTTGATTTCGTCTCTTTCGTTTCTTTTATCTAAAGCTATTTGAAGTGTGTCTTTGAGTTCTTGATTGAGTTCATCTCTTTCTTTTCTGAAAGTTTTGGTTTCCTCATTCATCTGATCTCTTTCATTTTTGAGAGCTGTTAGTTCATCTTCTAATTCTCTTTTAACTTCTAGTAGTTGTGGGAAGTTTAATTTGGAGTAGTCGATGGCTGGTTTTTCTTCTTCAGCTTCTGCTTCTTCGGAGTCTTCTTCGGAATCAGCTTCTTCTTCAGCATCTTCTTCTGAATCTTCCTCTTCA
>MVJJ01000174.1:0-545 GCA_003266145.1 Methanosphaera sp. SHI613 | reverse complement strand
CAACTTCTTCTTCTTGAACTTCTTCTTCTTGAGCTTCAACTTCTTCTACATTTTCTTCTTCAATAAATAATTCTTCGTCTGCCATTATATCAAGTACCTTCCTTAGGTCTTTTTCATCAATTGTGTAATCGGCGTTTTCTCTTAAGATTGGTTTTGCGTTATATGCTATTCCTATTTTAGCATTTTTTATCATTTCAAGGTCATTTGCCCCATCACCAATTGTAACACATTCATCTAGAGTAATTCCTATATCGTTTACTAGTTGTCTTAAGACATCAATTTTATCTTGTGTTACAAGTGGTCCTGATACTTCTCCGGATAGTTTCCCATCTTCCACTTCCAGAGTGTTGTAAAATGCATAATCTGCATTTATTTTTTCTTTGACTTTCAATGCAATGACATCGAAACTACCAGTGATAATTGCTATTTTATAGCCTTTATCCTTTAATGCACGTGCTGTTTCTTGTGCACCGTTTGATAGAGGTATGTTATCCATTACCTCATCTATTTCATCTATTGTTATGCCTTCAAGTTTTTTAACACGT
>MVJJ01000141.1 GCA_003266145.1 Methanosphaera sp. SHI613 | reverse complement strand
ATATAATAAAAAAATTCTTATAAACTCATAATGATACAATAACAAAAAAAGTAAATGCGAGGTAAACACATGGTATATGAAGGATATATACGTGATTTTCTAGAATTATCCGACATAAGCGTTGGAGATACAATTAAAATAGAAAAAGATAACATTACACATAAGGGAATGTTACTTGAAAAACCAGACTATTCAAACGAAAACACACTAATCATAAAATTAAACAGTGGATATAACATTGGTGTAGATATTCAGGATGCCAAGATAGAAAAAATAGCCAGTGGAGAAAAACCAAACATAGAGTTAGATCCAGTCGACAAACAGATAAGTTCCGATAAGGATAACCTGTCAATTCTATCAACAGGTGGAACAGTAGCTAGTGTAATCGACTATAAAACAGGAGCAGTACATCCAGCTTTCACCGCTGATGACTTGCTAAGGGCAACCCCTGAATTGGTTGACCATGCCAATATTACAGCAAAAGCTATATTTAACATATTAAGTGAAAATATGAATCCAGAATACTGGATTAAAACGGCAAACAGCATCTATGATGAAATAAATAATGGAGCTGATGGTGTTATCATAGCTCATGGAACGGACACTATGCATTATACCGCTTCAGCATTGAGTTTCATGTTGGATACTCCAGTGCCTATCATATTAACTGGTGCTCAGCGTAGTTCAGACAGGCCATCAAGCGATGCATTTACAAATCTGATGGCATCCGTGACTGCCGCAAAAAGTGACATTGCAGAGGTATGTATATGTATGCATTCAAGTGAAGATGATCCTGTATGCGACTTACATAGGGGAAACCGTGCCCGTAAGATGCACACATCACGTAGGGATACATTCACAAGCATAAACATGAATCCACTTGCAAGAATAGACAACAATAAGATAGAAATAGTTGATGATGAAGTGGAATATACCAAAAGAAATTCAAGCAAACTAGCCATAAATGATAATCTAGCACAGAAAGTAGCGTTAATCAAGATGTATCCTGGAATTAGTCCTGAACTTATTGACATCTATGTAGATAAGGGATATGAAGGACTTGTAATTGAAGGAACAGGTCTTGGCCACTGCAGTGATGAAGTGATAACAAGCATCTCCAGGGCTACAAGCGAAAACATACCTGTGGTTATGACATCTCAATGTCTATTTGGTAGAACTAACATGAACGTTTACAGTAGCGGAAGAAGACTACTGAATGAAAACGTCATACCAGTAAATGATATGCTGCCTGAAACCGCATATACCAAACTATTATGGGCTGCAGGCCAAAGTGATGATACAGAAGAGATACGTAAGATTATGCAGAGCAATCTTAAAGGTGAAATGAATACCACATTAAGTCAGAGGTATTTTATAAAAAATTAATTGAGGTGTATTTAGATGTCTGAAGATAAATTTGATTATGAAGAATTAGGGTTAATGATGGGACTGGAAATACATCAACAATTAGATAGTCAGACAAAGCTATTTTGCAGATGTCCAAACTCCCTGACTGACAAAGAACCTGAAGGAAGACTTGAACGTAGACTAAGACCAACACAGAGTGAACTCGGTGAAATCGACCGAGCCGCTTATGAAGAATCCCAGAGAAATCTTCAATTTATCTACGAAACATATAATCATCATACCTGTCTTGTAGAAGCTGATGAAGAACCGCCTGCCCCATTAAATCAGGAAGCCGTTGACATATCAATTACACTTGCAGCACTCATGAACATGAAGGTAGTTGATGAATTCCATACCATGCGTAAACAGGTAATTGACGGTAGTAACACAAGTGGATTCCAGAGAACAGGAATACTTGCTACGGACGGTTATGTGGAAACCAAATACGGAAACGTTACAATCGAAACACTCGGTCTTGAAGAAGATGCTGCACGTCGTATAGGTCAAGAAGACGGTAAGATTATATTCCGCCTGGATAGACTTGGAATACCACTTGCCGAAATCACCACGTCTCCGGATATGCATCACCCACTACAGGTTAAGGCAGTTGCATACCAGTTAGGTCAGATACTTAGAAGTACAAAGGTTAAACGTGGACTCGGTACAATCAGACAGGACTTGAATATATCAATTAAAGAAGGTGCAAGAATAGAAGTCAAGGGTGTACAAGACCTTGATTTAATGCCTACCATAGTGGAAAATGAAGTGGAAAGACAGCTAAATCTAATAGAGATTGCCAAAGAATTAGACCAGAGAGATGCAGAGGTAAATGAAGAAATCCATGATGTGACATTCCTTCTTGAAAACTCAGAGTCAAAGGTCGTTCAATCAACATTGGCAGAAGATGACAGTGCCGTTTTAGCAATCGTATTACCAGGATTTAATGGTCTTATCGGAAAAGAGGTACAGCCTGGACGTAGGTTAGGTACTGAATTTTCAGAGCATGGAAAGAAGATGGGAGTAAAGGGATTATTCCATACTGATGAACTGCCTGCATACGGCATAACCCAAGATGAAGTAGATTCCATAAAAGAGGAATTGAAGCTTGAAGAAAATGATGCATTCATATTGGTATCAGGAAATAAAACCAAGGCAAACAATGCATTGAAGGAAGTAATAAAAAGAGCCAAACAATCTCTTGAAGGAGTTCCGGAGGAAACCAGACGTGCAATGGACAACGGTAACACCGAATATTTAAGACCACTACCAACAGCAAGTAGGATGTACGTTGAAACAGATATTCCAACAGAAATTATTGACAAAGAACGTGTTGAAAAAATAGCATCAAACCTTCCGGAGTTACCTGTTGTTAAAAAAGAACGTATCAAGGAAAGCTATGCTTTAAGTGAAGACCTGGCAGAACAGCTTGTTCAGGAAAACAATGCGGATCTATTTGAAGAGGTTAAAAAAGAATTGCCTAATATGGACTCTGTCAAGATAGCATCCGATATAGCATATACCATTAAGGATTTAAGACGTGACGGTCTTGATATCAGCAGATTAACCAAGGATGTACTGGTTGAAATTTTCTCACTGGTAGACAACAACGTCATAGCCGCTGCAGAAACTGAAGTAGTGCTTAAGGATGCATGTAATGGTATTAAAGCAGAAGACAGTGTTAAAAAGAATAATCTTGAAAAACTATCAGATGAAGTCATTGAAGAAGGAATCAAAGAGATTATAAATGAAAACGAATCAATGATTCTAGAACGTAAGATGGGAGCTATGGGCCCATTGATGGGTAAGGCCATGGCTAAATTCAAGGGTAAGGCCGATGGTAAAACCGTAAGCAGCATCATCCAGAAAGAGATTATGAATTTGACCAGCTAAGTAATCAGGAGTTTTACATATGTATGATGTCGTAATTATTGGTGCAGGACCTGCAGGACTTACCGCCGGAATATATGCCGGACGAGCCGGACTTGATACATTGATTATCGATTCCAAACAGGTTGGCGGAACAGTCAATAATGCACCTCTTATTGAAAACTATCCCGGATTTGATGCGATAGAAGGTATGAAGTTAACAGAAACAATCGCCAATCAAACAAAAAAGTATGCGAAAATCATGGAGTTTACACCGGTAGTTGAAGTGGTTAAAAATGATGAAACATTCATCATAAAAACTAAAGATGAAGATATTGAAAGCAAAAACGTGATATTCGCTACAGGTACCACCGTAAGATCACTTGACGTGCCAGGCGTGAAAGAGTATGCCGGACGTGGAGTATCATATTGTGCCGTTTGTGATGGAAACTTCTTTGTAGGAAGGGAGGTTCTTGTTGTCGGTGGCGGAAACAGTGCTGCAGTGGAAGCATTGTATCTAAATAGGATTGGCGTCAAATGTTCACTTGTACATAGACGTGACAAGCTACGATGTGATGATAAACTTCAGAAGGACTTGGAAGAAAACAATATTAAAATATACTGGAATTGTGAGTTAAAATCTGTTGGTGGGGATGTCTTCGTTGAAAACGCAACACTCATCAACAATAAGACCAATGAAAAGATTAACTTAGACATCAATGGAGTTTTCCTTTCAATAGGTCATGACCCTAACAGCCAACTGGCACAATCCACGGGCGTTGAATGCAATGAATTTGGATATATCATTGTTGATGGAAATATGTCAACATCCCTAGATGGAATTTATGCCGCAGGTGATGTGACGGGTGGCATCAAGCAGATTACCGTTGCCACAGCCCAGGGTGCCATTGCAAGCAGCGATATCCAGTCAAAACTAATGTGAATAAAATGACGCTGACAGATGAATTATATGATAAAGTGAAGGAGGATTTACTGGGAGATTTTCCCAATATCTCTTCAGTTACACGAACAGACAATTCCATCATCATTAAGGCAGATACGGATACTCTCTGGGAAGTGTTTGAAGTATTATATAATGGTGTAGAAAACATTGAATTCAATATTGATAAAGAAGATGCAGACATTACTATAAATTTTTAGGGAGTTAGAAAGTGAGACAAGACAACCAATATCGAACAAACAATCAAGCAAGATACGAGATACTGAATGAAAAGAAAGAGGCTAAGCTGATAATTCTGAAGGCTATTGGTTATCCATTAGAAAGTAACTACATTGAATCCCCAGAGGTGGAGGTTAAAAATAAGGAATTATTTGACATTTATG
Organism: Methanosphaera sp. SHI613; assembly: GCA_003266145.1. Lineage (GTDB taxonomy): Archaea > Methanobacteriota > Methanobacteria > Methanobacteriales > Methanobacteriaceae > Methanosphaera. Next base: position 1,161 of record MVJJ01000141.1, on the reverse strand, counting down.
CAAATGACCAGTGGAATGGATATAAAGTACATAAATACCAATACCTCTTTGATCAGAAACTGCTTCCTGACTTTGCATACCAGATTATTGATGTAAGACCGGACAATTCATACATTACCAGCAATACATCATTTTTGGTATTACCACCTGAAAAGAAATCAATCGAGACCGTTCAGAAACAGAAGTATCATGTGGATGATGTTATAGGCCAACAGAAAGCTAAGGACAAAAGCAGAATCATCACCAAATACCTCGAAGATCCGGATAAATTTGAAAACTGGGCTCCTAAAAATATTCTGTTTTACGGTATGCCCGGTACTGGAAAGACCATGTTAGCCCAAGCACTTGCCAATGAATTGGATGTTCCCATAAAGATGATTAAGGCAACAAGCTTAATTGGTGATCATGTGGGTGATGGATCCAAACAGATCCATGAATTATATGAACAGGCAAGAAATAACAAGCCTACCGTAATTTTCATTGATGAAATTGACGCCATCGGATTGGAGCGCAAATATCAAAGTCTTAGGGGTGATGTTACAGAGATTGTGAATGCCCTTCTTACAGAGATGGATGGTATTGAAGACAATGAATCAATTATCACCATATGTGCAACAAACAATCCACAACTACTTGATTATGCTATAAGAAGTCGTTTTGAAGAGGAAATTGAATTCACACTACCAAATGAGGAAGAACGCAGAAAACTGCTTGAAACAAATATTAAGACCATGCCCCTTGAATGTAACTTCAGCATGGACGTACTTGTAACGAAGACAAAGGGATTCTCGGGAAGAGATCTTAAAGAAAAAATATTGAAGACTGCAATGCATAAGGCAATCAGTGAATCAGAGGATATAATAACAGACAGACACATTGAATATGCAATAAAGGAAAGCAGTAAAGAAGTGAAAATACAACAGGACAATATGTTCGTATAAATCAACCCCCTTACATTTTTTTGAAAAAACATATTAAATGTTTCTTAGTAAGACCAAGAACAAAAATACTTTGAGTTAATAAAACACTATCCTCAGACATAATCCCTTAGTTCACCCCCTATATAACACCAATAAAACATAAACAGACAACATAAACAATAGTTCAATACATCATTAATGAAAAATTAGCACCATATTACAAAAACTTAACATATTTCCT
>MVJJ01000136.1 GCA_003266145.1 Methanosphaera sp. SHI613 | reverse complement strand
TTTTTCTCCAAAACAATGTCTAAGAAATATAAAAGAAAATATAAAACAAATGAAGGAAGACTGGTAAGAATACACTTAAACAAAGTAATATATGAACGAAACAAGAAACAAAAAAAGTATTATTGAAAAACCCCATCCCCCACAATTTTTTAAAGAGTCATTTTTTTAATAAAAAGGTAATCTTTATTAATAAGTTAAGAAAGAAGTTTTAATGTTGCTAATCATTTTTGATATAACGAATTTTTAAGTTGAGTTATAGGATTAACGACAAAATAACCTGATTAATTATTAATTAATCGATAAAAAAATAATCAGAGGCTAATATTTATTAACTATAAGAAGATAATCTTGTTTTTATTTGTTATTCTCTCTTGCATTAGTGTAGCATGTGCTATGGATGTCAACGAATCAAATGATGATGACATGAGCATTACTGCAACTGCAAATTACAATAATAACATTAAACAGGATATGAATAATGAGGAAGTTATTCCCGATAATAATTTTGAGGATGGATTTGAAAATTCTGAAATAATAGAATTAAACGATACTACAATTGATGAGGATGAAGATGAGGAGGAATTTGTCGAAGATGACAAATCCACAGATTCCACTAGCCGTAACCACAACAATGAAAGGGGAAGTGGAGATACCGGTGCTATTGTAAGTAACACCACCACGGCTTTAAGTGTAAAGGTAGTTCTAAGCAAACTCACATCCACCACATATAATACTACTTTTAGTGGTGTAAACAACTGTACGGTTTATTATACTTTAAATGGTGCTAATCCAACGACCAGCAGCACAAAATACACCAAATCATTTGTTTATGATACGAGTAAGACTTTAAAGTACTTTACAGTTAAAGCCAACGGCGAATGTGGTGTAGTATTATCCATGAAGCTTAGTGAAGGCTCAACGCCATACATAGTATACAAGACGCCGATAACTAATCAGGCACAAGAGGTATACATTTCATATACTTTACCCACAACAAGCATATATTATACAATCAACGGTAGCATACCTACCACCAAGAGTACCAAATATAATGCACCTATAAAGATAAATAACTATACTGACCTACGATTCATATCAGTATACGGATCAATAACCAGCAACGTTTACAGCTATCGTATGAACGCGGTTAAACCAGTGGTAACAATCAAAAACATTACAGACGTACGTGACAACTACCAAAACATAACGATAAAGATAAACAAAGCAGGCACAATATATTATACAAGAAACGGATCAACACCCAACACCAGATGCAACACATGGACAAACAACACAAAAGTAATGATATCAATAAAGACACAAGTAAGAGCAATATTAATAGATAACGAAGGATTCACATCCAAAGTAACATTTTACCAACCAGAAAAGGTTATAACACCACCAATAACAGCAATAAGACCACTGACAACGCTAATAAACAACAAACAAAGAATACAATTCAGTACAAACAAACTAAACTGCACAGTATACTACACAACCGACGGTACAGATCCAACAAACAGTCAAACCGTAAAAACAGCAAAAAACAATGATAAAATATACATAAACAAAAACACACGACTAATATATTACACACAGGACGATATACAACTTTACAAATCAACATTCTTCAATTACACGCCTGTACAGCACCCGGATGAACGACCAACAATCACCATCATAAACGCAAGTAACATCTGGAGCAACGGACAGCAAAAAATAATCATACAATCCAACCAACCAGGAAAATTCAACATAACAAAATACAACCAGACACAAACACCAACAGAAACACTAAACAACTACGGAAGCTACACAACCGATACCAATACTAAAATAGAAATATACACACAGTATAACACTAAATACTCTAAAACAATCGAGTATCATCCAATTAATGGGTCTGAAACTGTTATGAATTATACATATGATATTGTGTTAAATAAACATAATAGATACATTGGTATAAACAATTTTGATTATAATCTAATTGATACTAGTTCAATAATTATATCTAAATACATATACTATAACCCTACAAATGGCGATGTTAGTCTAATTTCAAATATGTATAACTTATATGGTGTATTTATATACAATAATAATCATGAGACACATTTAACAATAAAAGGAAAAATATACGGAACATTAAACCAAGTAAATATAGCATATAATACATTTGATGGTGTAGAAGTAGTGAAAGTATTCAATAATGAGATTATTCAAGAAATAATATACATTTATTATGATAAAAATGTGAACCATGTCTGCGAAAATATAACAACCATATTTAACAGTAATTTTAATTCAAAATCCATAATTAAAAAAGAATTAATATCTCATGATAGTACTTCAAACAGTAATGGATTTGAAGTAATTCAAAGTTATTTATTAACTAATCAACTTATTAACATGAATATATTTAACGAATGGTTAATTAAAAATAATACTTATAGTGTTGGTTTAAATAAAGCTTGTTATGGAACATTTTTAACAGCATTAACTACATTACATTATAATGATATGATTACAGCATACTACGCATATTATTTTAATATTACTTATTCAAGACAAGAAGATATTCAGATTCTAGTTGGAGTAAACATTAATGAATTAACTACTGTAACAACAAACGATCCAACTACTGGAAATACAATATACACGGGTACAACTAAAAATAAATTTTATTTCAGATTATTAACCACATTGATGTTTTCTGAATGTGAACGAATAGCAGTACAAATATCTAACCAATAAGTTACTTCATCAATACTGGAATTTTTAAATGATGCAAAACAGTTAAAAACTATGACATTCACTTTCTACAATGATACTAATATAATGAATATTACTACAACCAATAGCAAATATTATATTGAATTGGACATGACAACAGGAATAGCTAAAGCATATTTAAATTCAGAATTGCAATATAATAATATTCATTTGAATGAATTTCTTAAAGGAGCCGAAGGAACTGAAGGTGAAGGTGGTTGTTATCATGATGAAAAAACAGATAATATTGTGCATTCTACTGGAAAAGTTTATGAAGTAACTGTTAAGAAGAATAAAACTGTGTCAGAAGATGAGATATGGGATAAGATATTTTCGGAGGTCGGCAGTTTTGTAGAAGATAGTGCAGGAAGTATGGCAGTTACCGCAGGAGTAATGTTAATATTTGCTTCTGGAGGTACGGCTATTCCAGTTATTGGGGCAGCATTATTTGTTACTGGTGCAACAGCATGTTTCCATGCTGCCGGTGCAAATTCACTAGATGATTTGACAAATCCACAGATCTTCTGTGAAGGTGCATTATCCGTAACATTAGCAGCTGTTGGTGGAGGAGAACTAACTGCTGCTAAAAATATAATGAAAATATCAAAAGCAACTACAAATTCACAATTGTTTAAAACAACAGTAACAGCAACAATTGACCAGTCAGGTTATAATTCAGCATACGGTATTGCAGATAATTATTGTAAAAGTAAAGTTCAATCATTGGAGATTGAACATATGCATAATCTTTTAACAAATAAAACAGGTGAATAAATATGAGAGTTTTAAAAATAGAAATTATTTTTACGCTATGTTTGACGATATTTTGCCTAATTTTAGGTATTTATCATTATTTTAAAACAGGAAGTTATGAAAATTTACCTATAATGGTAATAGGTATTGTTGCATGTTTTTTAATGTACATAACCAATGAGTAGTGATTTCTATGAACACAAAGTATGATAAATTTCTAATTGAAATTCTTTCACTAATCGCTCTTGTAATTATGATTGTTTTTCAATTGGATATATTCTATGACTGTATGATAATCATTTCATTGTCGTTGTTAACCATAGTTGTAAATAAACGGAATAAAAAATAAAATCCAGTTTAGTTTGATTGCATAAATCCTATGAAACACTAGATAATGATAATTATAGTGAGTAATCATGATGACAATCATCAAAAAACAGATAACAAAAACAACTTCATAAGCTTTAAATTATACACCAAAAACTCAAACATGTCACACTAGAAGAATAGAATCGAAAATTTTTTTCTCCAAAACAATGTCTAAGAAATATAAAAGAAAATATAAAACAAAGGAAGGAAGACTGGCAAGAATACCTTAAAAAAAGAAAGATACAAAATAAACAAAGAATGTATTACTCAAAAACCCCATCCCCCCTAATTTTTTAAAGAGTCGACCCGATAGTTAAAGGTATAATTTAATAGAAATCAAGAACATATATTAATATATACTAAATTTATAATAAAAAAGTCAATTCAATTTAATATATAAAAATAATCAAAACCAAAAAAATAAAGGTGAAATAATGGATAAAGTAGTACTAGCTTTTAGTGGAGGATTAGACACCTCCGTATGTGTAAAATTATTAGAAGAAAAATATGACATGGAAGTAATCACAGCATGTGTAGATGTAGGTCAGCCAGAAGATGAAATAGAAAGACCACAAAAAGCTGCAGAAAAAATCGGTTCAGCAAAACACTACACAATAGATGCAAAAGAGGAATTTGCAAAAGATTATGCATTCAGATGTATAAAAACAAACGCATTATATGAAGGATACCCATTAAGTACAGCATTTGCAAGACCACTTATTGCAAAAAAAATTGTTGAAATAGCTAAAAAAGAAAATGCTACAACAATAGCACACGGCTGTACCGGAAAAGGTAATGACCAATTCAGATTTGAAGCTACTATAAGATCAGAGTCAGACATAGACATCGTAGCACCTGTAAGAGACTATAACCTTACAAGAACAGAAGAACAGGAATATGCAAAGGAACATGGAATACCATTACCATCAGAAAAAATATACAGTATAGATGAAAACCTATGGGGCAGATCAATAGAAGGCGGCCTACTAGAAGACCCTGCAACAGCCGCTCCTGAAGATATCTACGCTTGGACCAAATCAACAATCGATGCACCTGATGAACCTCAAATAGTTAAGATAACATTCAAAAACGGTGAACCAGTAGCTATTGATGATGAAGAACTTGACCCTGTAAGTCTTATCAGAAAAGCAAATGCCATAGCCGGTGAACATGGAATCGGTAGAATCGACATGATAGAAGACAGAATCATAGGATTAAAATCAAGAGAAAACTATGAAACCCCTGGAGCTATTCTACTTATAACAGCACACTCAGCTTTAGAAAAACTTATATTCAGTAGAAAGGAAATAAAATTCGCTGAAAACCTAAGTCAAACCTACGCCGAACTAGTATACAACGGATTATGGAATGAACCATTAAGAGAAGACCTGGATGTTGTAAATGACCACATGCAAAGAAGAGTAAACGGCTGCGTTGAAGTAAGATTACACAAAGGATCAATGAAAGTAATTACCAAAAAATCAGCATGTGCAATATACAATGAAGACACAGTATCCTTTGAAGACAAGGAATTAATCGACCAGAGAGAAATGATTGGTATGGTAAAATACCATGACATACAAGGGGCAGAATACTCAAAAGTATGTAAAAAAGAATAATACCCCAACTCCCACTCTTTTTATTTTTTTAGAAAATTTCCCGGAATTACTATAATGAAGAATTATTCCTTGGCTCGATTAATATTTTACTATTTATTCTATTTTTTAGCTTAGATTTATTAGTTTTTTTTAGATTTTGTTATCCATTTAAAGCATTCAATAAATGTATTTAAGGTCTAAATAGAATGTAATTATACCAAATATCATTATACGTTATTTAATAGCATTTTTATAATGTAAATGAGTACTTACAGTCTAAAAACGTTATACATGACCTTCACTATATCAATAATTAAGTGTGTAGTGCACAAAAACAAAACTAAAAAAGTGAAGTGATAAAAATGAATAAAAAAATTATAATCCCAATATGTTTATTATTCATCACGATGATTGGAATTGGATGTGTATCAGCAACTGACAATAACTCATCCTACATTGATGATACACCAAGTCACCTGCCAGACGAACAACAAATAAATGCCCATGCCGATGTTAACTATCCAACACCAGAAGCTAATGATAAAAGAACAGACATTAATGATAAAGTACTACCGGAACCTAAAACAAATATAACGCCTATCCAAATCAATAACAACACCAATAATACTACATCTAACAACACATTACATATTAAAGGACCAAAAGTAAGCAACGACACACCCCAACCAAAAGTAAATCTATCCAAATCAGAAATTAAACGTACACAAGCAAAAATGGAATTAGTGACAAAATGCTTAAAAAATTACCGAAAAAATCACAACATAGGTGAACTGGTCAAACTAATATTTAATGATAAATATCAAATAAGCATCAAAGATGTTCAAGATATAATTTATACTGTACAAAACCTAGAATTACATAAAAAATCACCAACAAACAAATATCAAGGGAACAAAGTGATACTGAAGTATCAGAATAGATATTATCATTAAGAAGACAAGGACTCCTACCATTCATGCCTGGATGTCCTTTAGAGACAGGAGGGGGGCTATGTATTAAGGAAACTTATCACATCATGAATCTCTAAAAAATGTCTAGGATTTGAGAAAAAAATGTATTAATTTACTATTTTTTTCTTAAAAATCTTTGATTAAGTCTCAAATACATAATTCCAACATATAAAATTAAATAATAAAAAAAGTAGATAAAATATTTGTAGGATTGCCATCCCGAACAAAAAAAAGGGTAAAGTAAAGTAATTACTCTAAAAGACTGTTTAATCTGTTGATAAGAATTCCCTCATCATATGATCATTTAATTCATTATCAACATCTTTTAATAGTTGATGTATCTCCAAGTGTTGTGGACAGTATTTTTCACAAGCCTTACATTCGATACAATCACCTGCAGCACCGTGTTCATCGCTTTGAGCCAGCACAAGATAAGATACTGGTGCATTTAATGGATCTCCACCCTGTGTTTTATTGATATGATTTGTGTTGTATATTGAGAAGTACTTGGATATTGGAATATTTTCAGGACAATGTTCTATACAGTAGTTACACTCGGTACACTTGATCGGTGTTAAATCATTTACTATACCGGTTACCTTCTTAATCACTTCGTGTTCATCTTCAGTTAAGGGTTGTATGTCCTTGAAGATATTGATGCTGCTTTTCATCTGTTCAATGCTACTTACACCATTTAATATCATAAACACATTTTCCAAGTCATTGCAGAATCTTAATGCCCATGATACGTTTTCGGCATTTTCATCATATTCTTTGAATATTTCTTCAGCCTTTTCTGGTAGATTGGCTAATGCTCCACCCTTGACTGGTTCCATTACAATAACAGGCTTGTTATATTCGCATGCTATTTCATAACATTTTTTTGACTCGACTGATGAACTTTCCCAGTCAAGATAGTTTATCTGCAGTTGAACGAAGTCACAGTCAGGAAATGCCTCCAATGCCTCAACTAGTGCATCCGGTTTGTCATGAAATGAAAAACCCATGTGTTTGATTTTTCCTTCACGTTTCTTTTGTCTTACAAATTCAAATGAATCATAATCATATACGGCGTGATGGGTCATCTCATTTACGTTGTGTATCAGATAATAGTCAAAGTAGTCAACTCCACAGTTTTCAAGCTGCTGATTGAAGAACATTTCCATATCTTCAGGTTTATTGACTGAAAATATAGGTAGTTTTGTTGCTACATAGAAATCCTCTCTCGGATATCTTTCAACGACAGCTTGTCTAAGTACATCCTCACTTACACCATTATGGTATGGATATGCTGTGTCGAAGTATTTACCGCCATTAGCAATAAATTCATCCACCATTTCCTTTACCTGTTCTACATCCACCTTTGTCGGATCATTTTCATCCAATTGAGGAAGACGCATCATTCCAAAAGCAAATTTATCCATAATTAATCACCTATTATTAAATTAAAAAATATTATCTCTATGGGTTTACTCCATCCCACAGATAATCAAATGATACCTCTTTTATATGAGCTATGTCTTTATCAGGGTTTTTTTCTATGAATTCAAGGGTTGCTATTAGACAGCCAAACATTATATAACTAAACAAATCATAGTATATCTTTACTTCATTTCTTTTTCGGAATTTATTATAAACGTGTTCGAAGAATATTGATTCATCATTGATTTGTTTAATTGTATCCTCAGTTATTACTGGAGAATTTCTGAATATCAACAGGAATCTGAATGTATCTTGATTTTCCATTGCATAATCAATACATCTGGACCATAACTCAATCATACCCCGTTTGAAATCCTTTTTTTCATTTAGATTTTTTGCATATTCACAATAATCACGGTTTGCATATAAGTAGAGTTTATTGACCAGTTCCTGTTTGGTAGGATAATAATTGAATAATGTTCCAACACTTACCTGTGCATCCTTTGCTATTTCGGCGGTAGTTGTAGAACCATAACCTTTTTTACCAAATAGTTTTAGTCCAGATTCTATTATACGCTGTTTTTTTTCATTCATGAAATTACTCCTTAAAAGATTAGCATCATGATAATCATATATATGACTATATAGTCAATTAATTATATATGTTTATCGATGAAGAAAAGGACAAATGAAAACGTGGAGAGTCAAGAAAGAATTGAGACTTGGCCAAAAGTATTTTA
>MVJJ01000172.1 GCA_003266145.1 Methanosphaera sp. SHI613 | reverse complement strand
GTAGCATCAAGCTTATCAAATATGTCCGGCGTTATAATATATCTACCAGTAATACCGAGGTTGGATGGAGCATCCTCCAGTTTTGGCTTTTCAACCAGGTTATTGACACGATACGTGTTATCTTCAACCCGTGTACCGTCAACTATTCCATAACGTTCAATCTTATACTCGGGTAGCTCTTCTATGGCTATAACAGAACCGCCATACTTTTCATGCACATTCATCAATTGCTTCGTACATGGAACATCGGAGTATGTGAAGGTATCTCCCAGTAGTACTGCAAAAGGTTCATCACCAATGTGTTTTTTCGCACATCTAACTGCATCACCTAGTCCTTTTTGTTTTTTCTGTCTGACATAGTATATATCTGCCATGTTGGTGATATCCTGTACCTGTTTTAAGTAGTCAAACTTTCCCTTCTGTTCAAGGTTATACTCCAGTTCGAATGACTTGTCAAAATGATCTTCTATTGTACGTTTTCCCTTACCTGTAATTATGAGTATGTCATCAATTCCTGAGTTGACTGCCTCTTCTACTACGTATTGTATTGTTGGCTTGTTGTATACCGGTAACATTTCTTTAGGCTGTGCCTTAGTTGCCGGTAAAAATCTTGTTCCTAAACCTGCTGCTGGTATAACTGCTTTCATATAATCCCCTTATAATTTTATTATTGAGTTTTCTCCAATGACAAAGCTTCTTCCCTTTGGATAAGTGTTTTTATCTGAAATTATCTTAGAGTTCTGGCCTAGTAAGCTTTCAGTTATTCTCTTGTCTGACTGAATAATTGAATTTCCTATGACGATTGATGAATCTATCTCTGATTCTATGAGTTTGGTACCGTCTCCTATTGCCGTGTATGGACCTACATACCCTTTTATTTCACAGTTTTTTCCTATTACTGCTGGTCCTTTTATCACTGACCCTGCTTTTATGATTGTATTTTCACCAATAATCACATTTCCCTTTATTTTTACGTTTTCTTCAACTATACCTTTAATATCTGTTTTTATAGTCTCAAGTATTAACTGGTTAGCATCCAATACGTCTTCAGGTTTTCCAGTGTCTTTCCACCATCCTTCGACGATGAATGAATCCACATTCTTATCATCATCTATTAGTCTTTGTATTGCATCGGTTATTTCCAGTTCATTTCTCCAGGAGGGCTTTATTTTATCGATAGCATCAAATATCTCATTTTTAAATAGATAAATACCTACCAATGCAAGGTTACTTTTTGGATGTTCCGGTTTTTCCACAAGATTTATGACTTCATTGTTATCATTTAATTCAGCAACCCCGAATTGTCTAGGATCATCCACTTCCTGTAGTAATATCCTGGCAGCAAAGTCACTTTCATCAAATTTACTTACGAACTCTTCTATACCGGACTTGAGAATGTTATCTCCAAGATACATTACAAAGGAATCTCCGTCAACGAAGTCTTTGGCTGTAGCTGCCGCATGAGCCAGTCCTTTAGGTTCTCCCTGCATGATATATGTGATGTTAACACCCAGATGTGATCCGTCCTTGAGTTCATCCTTTATCTTATTAGGCATATTTGTACCTAAGATTATACCGATATCCACTATTCCAGCATCACGTAAATCTTCAATAGCATATTCTATTACTGGCTTATTAGCTATAGGTATCAATTGTTTAGGTCCCGTATGAGTCAATGGTCTGAGTCTTGTACCATGTCCTCCAGATAAGATTATACCTTTCATGTTAAAAACTCCTTAGATATTTTGTTAAACATATTATTATATTATTTAACTTCTAAAAGAATATCTTTATTTCTATATTATTATACCTTTTTAATTTAAATGAAATTTAAGAAAAAATTCATAAAGAACCTATCTGGAAAAAACATTACATAAAATCGTAGTAAAATAAAAAAAAATTTAATAAGAAGTATACATATACTATAGATTAATAATATACACAAAATTTAATGGAGGATAAAAATGAAAAAGTCATATTTAATATTGATTTTCATCATTACGGCTATGATTGCAAGTACAAGCGTATATGCGATAGATAATCAAAGTAATGACATGACAATACCAACTGATACGAATATCCAACAGGATATTGTTAAAACCGATGATACATCTATTAAAACGGCAAGTGACACAATATATGTGAATAAATCATCAAAAAGCACTAAAGAAGATGGAACAAAAACAAATCCATATAAAACAATTGATGAAAAAACTGTCAATCAATTAAAAAGCAACACTACAATAAACATTGCAAATGGAAAATATAACTTAGATACAATTAACATAAACAATAACATAAAGATTGTGGGTGAAAACAAGGATAAAACCATCCTTTATACAAACTCTAAAGAGGGACTGTTTAACATTAAGGAGGGCAGTAGCCTAACGCTAGTCAATCTAACAATCAGAGATTACAACTCAACAGTCAGTGCTGCAATAACAAATGAAGGTAAATTAACTATTGAAAACTCAAAGTTCCAAAATGCATTCCGTGACGTAAGAACAGCCAAAGGCGGATTCATATACAATAAAATGAACCTTACAGTCAAGGATTGTGAGTTTGATAATGATACCGCCTCATGGGGTGCAAGCATATACACGGATAATGCACAAACATTAATAATCAACACGACATTCACAAACAGTGACACCATAAACGTCGGAGGAGCAGTATACAGCATCCGTTCAAAAACAGACATCTACGACTCAACATTCATGTACAACAAGGGTGTAAGCGGAGCTGCAATATACAATGCATTTGGAAACCTTACAATAAACAATACATTATTCTTCAAAAACGATGCTAAACATTTCTATGGTGGAGCAATATATAATACCGGTAGAACCATAGTAAACAATTCAGTTTTCATATCAAATCACGCAACCTATGATGGTGGAGCAATAACAAACACACATCACTTCCTATCTACTAACTGTACCTATGAATCAAACATAGCAGGAGCAGAAGGTGGAGCAATACAGAACATTGCAATGAGTGAAAATGAACTTGGAAACCTCACACTGATAAATAACACATTCTTTGAAAACAGTGCAACCACATTTGGTGGTGCAATATCAAATAAAAAAATGACGGAACTGAGAGTATGTGGAATAATAACTGCACGAGATTCAGTATTCCTTAAAAACACTGCCGGTGAAAAGGGTGGAGCAATATACAACCTCAAGTACATAGATGCTGAATACAACGTATTTGCAGATAACAGCGATGATGACAACCAGACAATATTCACTGACAAGGAAAACATCATATCACTCGAAAACAATTGGTGGGGCTGCTCAAATCCGATATGGAAAGACATCGGCTACACGCCAAAAGAATGGATAGTGGCAAACTATACCAATACATCCACATTCATCAAAGACCTTGATACAGATGTAATAGTCAAATTTGATTCAACAAATAAGGGTAGAACCTTTACCGAGAAGATACCTGAAAGAAAAGTAATATTCTACGGGGATAATACAACATATAAACTAAACAATCTTGAAATAACCAAGAATGTGACAAATGAAGTCATTGCAAGATCAAACATTAGCATAGCCCAGATAGATAATGACATACTGACGTTAACGCCTCTTGACTCAAACATAACATGCACATTAACCAACAGCAATCAGACATTGAATGTCCGAGTAAACTTACCTAAAAACATAAACGGTAAGATAAACCTTAAAATAAATGGTATGACAATAAACAATTCAAAAGTAACAAACGGTTCATACACATACAAATATGATATACCAACACAATGGACCAAAGACAAATACACGTTAAACGCATTGATACAGACAAAGGATGGAAAAGTACTTAGAAAAAACATCACATTCACAATACCAAAACGAGATGTGACAAGTACGATAAGCATAAAAAACTCCACACCAATAGAAGCAGGCAGTACAATAGAAGTAATTGCAACACTAAAGATTGGTAAAACAAATGTAAACAGTGGTTATGTATCATTTAAGATAAACAACCAGACCTTTGCATCAAAAGTAAAAGTTGTTAACGGAACAGCAAAGGCAATATACACAATCGCTCAGACACTCAAAGTAAAAGACTATGAAATAAGCATTGTATATTCAGGGGATTCAAATAAAAACTCAAACAGAAACAGGACAACATTAAGCGTTAAAAAGCACATGGTACACGTGGACTTTGACTCATTGGATCTTTTTGCAGACAGTGATAATCCAATAAGAGTATACTTCTATGACTCAAACAACAATTACATACCATATGGACAGGCCGGATACAAGATAAACGGCATAACCATAAACAGCACACTCCAGATTGACGGTGGAGTAATAATCATCAATATCAAGACACCGGCCGTTAAAGAAGGAGAAAGCCTAAAACAGACCATGACACTTAAAGTAGGTGAAAACAATAATCACTATGCTATGAGCAAAGACATAAAACTGGTAATATCCTAAACACCCCTACTTCACTATCTTTTTTTTAATTTTTTCATATTATATTGCAGCACTATAACGCTAATTATCACTTTACATTATAATATACTACTCCTTTTTTGTGTATTCAATAAATATTATATATTTTCATCTTTTAGAAAATCTATTATGTTTATATGTTTTATTCCATTTCGAGAAAAGTTTATTTTATCAGTACTTATTACATATTTTGGATAATTATCCTTTATTTTCATTAATGAACCAAATTCCCTGTTTATCGTTTTTTCACTCGACAATAAATATGTTACCTGTATATATAAGTATTCACCATTTTTTTGACATACAAAATCGATTTCTTTATTATCTTCCTTACTTATTTTTCCTACTTTGACATTGTATCCTCTTCTTCGTAATTCAATATAAACTATATTTTCTAGGATTCCTGTAATGATTTCTGAGTTGTTTCCAACTATGGCTTGATGAAATCCATGATCAGTTAAATAATATTTTTCATACATAGTCAATACTTGTCTTCCTTCAACATAGAACTGTTTTGCCATTAACATGAAAAATGATTCAGAGATATATTCAGCATATTTATTTATCGTATCTTTTGAGGTTTTGATTGCTTTATTTTTAAAGTATCCGTGTATACTCCTTGATGAAAAAGCATTTCCTACTGTATCAATCATATAATATAATAATCTTTGTAATATCGTAACTTTTGATATTGAATGTCTGTAAATTATGTCCTTGAGTATTATTGAATTATATATATCCTCCAATGCTTGAATTTTAACTTCGGGATTGTCAATGGATACTACTCCTGGCATGCCTCCATATGTTATATATTCTTCAAATAATTCTTCTTCAATTTCTTTTGTTATGTTAATATTTTTTATTTCGGAATTATACTGTATTATCTCATTAAATGAAAAAGGATATACGTGTATCTCTATATATCTTCCTGCAATAAGTGTTGCCAATTCTCCTGATAATAGTTTTGAGTTTGATCCAGTTATGTATATGTCACAGTCATAGGATACTCTTAATCCATTTATTAATTTTTCCCAGTTTTCTATTTGTTGAATTTCATCAAAGAAGAAATATATTTTTCCTTCGAGATTTTTAGTTTCATCTTTAATTATGTCATATAATTGATTGTTTGTGGTTATATTGATATATTTTAAATCTTCTAATGAGATATAAATTATATTTTCCTCTTGAATTTCTTTTTTTAACTCTTCGATAAAAGTTAAAAGTAATGTTGTTTTACCAGACCGTCTAATTCCTGTAATTACTTTAATAAAATCTTTATCTTGTAGTTGCCTTAATTGTTTTAAATATAATTGTCTTTTTATCATTTTAACACATTCCATATAAACTGCAACACATGTTATTTTTCAGTAGTTCCTTTTGCCAAATTTAGGAATAAATAAAAAA
>MVJJ01000086.1 GCA_003266145.1 Methanosphaera sp. SHI613 | reverse complement strand
TTGACGGTAAAAAAGGATTAGTATTCGAAGGGGACTTTGCTTCTGAAGAATCATCAAGTCAAGAAGCACAAGACAATGCAGGTGTACAGGCAGCACCACTTGTTACAGTTACTGATGTAAAGGTAAACGTAAGTATGGCTGAAGCAGCTAAAAAAGCATATGCTACCGGAGCTGACGGTGTAGGTCTACTCAGAACCGAACACATGATGCTTGCAACAGGAACAGTTCCATACAAATTCATTGATGAAGGAAGAGAAGACGATCTTGTACAAGTACTAGCAGAGGGTATCCTCAAAGTAGTCGATGTATTCTATCCAAAAACAGTATGGTACAGAACATTAGATGCTCCAACAGATGAATTCAAAACCTTAGAAGGTGGAGAAAATGAGCCTGATGAAGCTAACCCAATGCTTGGATGGAGAGGAATCAGAAGAGAAATAGATCAACCTGCAATTCTCAAAGCAGAATTCAAGGCTATTAAAAAATTACACGAACAAGGTTACACCAACATTGGAGTAATGCTCCCATTATTACACAAACCGGAAGAATTACGCCAAGCAAAAGAAATAGCCAGATCCGTAGGTTTAATACCACACAAAGATGTTGATTTCGGTATGATGGTTGAAACACCAGCATCAGCAATAATCATTGAAGACTTCATAGCTGAAGGATTGGACTTCGTTAGTTTCGGAACTAATGACTTAACACAATATACCTTAGCATTAGACAGAAACAATGAATTGGTTGCAAAACATTACACTGAAGCACATCCGGCTGTAATGAAACTTTTAATGAGTGTAATCAAAAAATGTAATGAAGCTGGAGTAACAACAAGTATCTGTGGACAGGCAGGTAGTAAACCTGAAATTGTCGAAAAACTTGTTGAAGCAGGTATAGATAGTATTTCCGCTAATACTGATGCAGTTCCAGAAATAAGAAAATTAGTGGCAAAAGTAGAGAAAAAAATCATGCTTGATGCTGCTAAAAAAGTATTAAGAGATAATTAAAATTAAAACACTCTTCACCCCCATTATTTTCTATATTTATTTTAAACCTATTTTTTCTATCAATTCAATCCATTATATTTATGAAATTTATTCTTATCACGGTCACATTTTAAATTTTAATTTTAAATAAAAATATTAACATTCAAAAATATAATAATTAATAATAAAAACTGCGGGTTATTGTTATATGATAGATTTTAATCAATATTTTAAGGGCTTAAAAAAGACCATCGAAGGAAAAGATAACTATTATTTCCTCGTCAATGATACCAATAATGAGATAAGACAACACTATGATGATGATTATCAAAGTTCCATAGATATCAAACGTTTTATTCAAAGTATCGAATCTAAGAAAAACTTCTTTTATTCCAAGAATATCAACTATGAATTCTTCGTTATCCCCGACAAAAGCATAACTGCACGACAGTTTCTGCCATTTGAAACAAACACTCCAAAAAGAATCACAGATGAACTTGGTTCTTTGGTATGTGACCTGAGGTATATCATAACAATTGATGATGTTCTGAAGAATGATACTCACATTTCAGTAATGTCCTCACTTAAGGTTACGCCATATATTCTTTCCATTATGAATAAGGATACTCCAGATAATTATGCCCAAAAGATAAGGGACAAGACCCATGTTGAAGTTGTAGACCATAAGGGGGATTTGTTTTTCGTATTTAACTGGTCATATCCTCAGGATGATCGCTTTAAAAAATACGCACATATCCAACTGGAAACGCTTGAATTGAATGATGATTATACTCAAGTATCATTGGAGGACATACCTGAAGAGTACAGATACGTTTCAAAAAGAAAATCCGAATACTACATCAATCCCAACAGCATAAGTGATAAAAAGGCAATAATCCTACGTGACTCATCAACCAATTCACTTACAAAGTCATTCATATCCTATTATAGGGAAGTATTCTTCTACTGGGATCACTGGTATTTCAACAAAGAACTGGTGGAATGGTTTAGCCCCGATGACGTTATAGAAATAAGAACAGAACGATTCATTGAAAATCCACATTATCCAATGGCTGAAAATGACTTTAAAATAAAACAGGATCTCATACTTAACCTGGAAAAATTTGTCTCATATGATAAAAGATTAGACGTGAAGTTCAATATAATGGACTACTACAACAGAATCATAGATTCAAAGGTAGATATCTACCTAAACGATAATCTCTTGGCTACAGACTCTACCAGTGGGGGAATATTTGAGAAATCCTATGATTTGTCTGATTATCCAATAGATAACTACAGCGTTAAGGTAATTGTCAATCCGACAGATACTACTAATGAATTCACTTTCACAAGAAAAATAATCGTATCGGAGGACATTAAAAAATATTTCATCAATCTCAAATCGTCATTAAAGGGCAAAAATGATAATTTTTTCCTGGTAAATGATAATACTCATGAGATATTGCAGCATTATGACTTGGAGTATGAGTCTCCACTTAATATACGTGAATTCAAATTAAGTCTGGAGTCCAAAAGAAAATATGCGGCAACAAAAAACATTAAATTCACCCAATTCATACTTCCTGATAAGAGTGTGATATTAAGGGAATATCTTCCATTTGAAACGGCAAATGCCAACAGACATTGGAACAGTTTGAAAAACTATTACTATGACCTCTCTGAAATACTGCTTCCGGAAGATTACCTTAAAAATGATACCAAGATAACTTCGCAGGCTGCAGTCAAGGCAGTAAGCTACGTCATATTTAAGACATTCAAGCAACAGTCATTCAAGCAAATCAAGCAATCGCTTTTGGAGAAGTTCACTTCCAATATTGTCCTTCATAATGGTGATCTGTTTGCCGATGGCAGCTGGTCATATGATAAGGATGAGGTCTATGAAAGATATTCCACTATGGAAATTGAAGAATTGTCCTTGAAGGCTAAGGATAATGTTGTCAATAAGAAGATAGCTCCCGAGTTTGCCAAATTCAATAATGTGGACTCAAAATATTTATATAATTCCGACAGCATATCTGACAGGAATGCATTGATAATATGTGACAAATCCATACAGCCATTATTTGACGCATTTACAGCATATTTCAGGGAAGTCTTTTTTTATCATGACTTCTGGTATTTCAACAAGAATCTGATTGATTATATAGACTTCGATGTCATCATAGAGATAAAATCCGAAAGATTCCTTGATACTGCATTGCCATTTATCATAAATGATAAATCCAGGATATTAATTCCTGTAAAGATTAACATCGATAAATTGGAGATAACTGCAGGTAATCTAATCGCTGACATTAAATGTATGGATATTAGGGGATTAGCTGTAGATTCTACAGTAAAGTTTTATTTGGATGATAATGAAGTAATTGAAAAAGAATTGACGGATGGTATTTGTGGATTGATTTATAATATTGATGGATTAAGTCAAGGAAGTCATGAATTGAAGATACGTCTTGAGCAATCAGAATCCACAAAGGCAAGAATTGTTAAAAGAGAGTTTATTATTAATTAATGGAAGTTTTGCAATGTTTAATAAATCACATGATAAAAAGTATATATTCGATAAGTTAGAATCGTTTCATCAAATGGATATGACCTATGATTCGGGTAGGATATTGGGGTCTATGTGTACAAAGCCTCATCCTATCGCATTGGAAGCATATAAGATGTTTATCGAAACAAACCTGGGTGATGGAGGATTGTTCAAGGGTACTAGTATGATGGAGGAGGAAGTTATCTCATCATTATCCAAGCTGTTGCATGCAGATGAGGCATGTGGTCATATAGTTACCGGAGGTACCGAGGCCAATATTATGGCCATGTGTGCAGCCAAGTATATCTTCCAAGAAAAAAGTGACGAGACGCCGGAGGTCATACTTCCTAGAACAGCTCATTTCTCATTCAAAAAGGCATGTTCAATGCTCTCACTTAAGACGGTTGAAGTTCCATTAAACGAAAACTATAAGATAGACACCACAATGCTTGAAGACTGCATAACAGATAATACCATGGCTATTACCGCAATTGCCGGATCCACCGAGTTTGGATTGGTTGATGATATCAAAGAAATATCAAAAATAGCAAAATCAAATGGTGTATATCTACATGTTGACGCTGCATTAGGCGGATTTATAATACCCTTCTTAAATTATAGAAATGACAACCAATTAAACTTTGACTTCAAGTGTAAAGGTGTATCTTCCATAACCATAGATCCACATAAAATGGGACTTGCACCAGTACCTGCAGGTGGGATATTGTTCAGGCATAAAAAATATCTTGATAAGCTGGCAATCGATGCACCATATTTGACAAAGAACGTGCAAACCACTATAGTGGGAACACGTACTGGAGCTTCAACAGCCGCAACATGGGCATTGATAAACTATCAGGGAATGGATGGATATGCAGACGTGGTCGAACAATCGATAAATCTGACACAATACACCTATAATAAGCTAATGCAAATGGATGATGTGAATGTCATAGTTAAACCGGAATTGAACGTGGTGGCATTCAACGTATCAGACATGAAAGTAAATAAACTAAAAGAAGAACTGCTTAAAAAAGGGTGGAGAGTATCTAATACTGTAAATCCATATGCAATAAGACTTGTACTGATGCCTCATGTTAAAAAGGAGCATATCGATAACTTCTTAGTTGATCTTAGGGAGATTATTAAAGAAAATTAAGAAATATTCTCATATCTCCTATTACATATATTCTCTTAAAAAAAGGGGTATGGATGATTATTCTTTTTATCCACCATAAATAACTTTTATAATTTCCACTTCATCGTTATCTTCAACGATTTCATCTTCGGTAACTGTCTGATTATTAACCTTAACAACAACGGTTTCAAGGGGGATATCTTCTCTTTTCAATATATCTTCCACTTTAAGGTTTTCTTCAAATTCAATCTCTTTAACATCTTTTTTATTGATTAATCTAATTGACATATTCTATTCTCCGGTAATCTATTTTTTCAATATTTTTGTTATTATGTTTTAATCTATTAAAGTCTTTGCTAATAGCATATTCATATGGATTATTTATTCTTATTCAATAATTCAGTATTTATCTTTTCTAAGAAAAGGCATGATTTGCATTTTTTCTGACTTGCGGGCTCACCACAAACTTCACATGTCCCGTTAGGCACGGTATGGCTTTTGACGTATTCCTTTTTAATTGCTGGCTTGATTTTCTCAAAGTTATTCAATGTGGAATACATTATCGTCGGATGTTTCAGGTTAAGTTCTCTGATAAAGTCACCTATTTCCATCCGGAATGATTCATGTGCATATGGACATCCATCAAAGTGAACTTCATATCCGCTTTCCAAGACGTACAGTCCAACCTCTTTTTCAGGAATTTCCCTTAAAGGCTTGATTTTCTGCGTAAAACGTTTGTCACTGGCTTCCGTCTTATATCCTATTCTTACCATGTTGTGGATGTTTCCTTCCAGATAATTCATAACGATACTTTGTGTCTCGTCATCAAGGTTATGTCCCGTGGCGAGTTTGTTTGCATGGGTTTGTTTGGCAACATGATTGAATATCTGTCTTCTAAAGACCCCACAAAAAGTGCATGCATGTTGTGCGTCATTATTATCCTTTTGTGCTTCCATTATCTTATCTAGCGTAAAACCGTATTTGTCCTCAAACGATACGATATGATGTTTGACGTTCAGCTTCTTTGCCACGTCCTTGGCAATGCGCACTCCCTCTTCACGATAACCACCAATACCCTCATCGATGGTTAAGGCCTCAAGCTCTATGATTTTCTTTTCCTTTAGAATATTGAGAATGTTCAAAAGGGCAACGCTGTCCTTTCCACCTGATAGTCCTACAAGTACCTTATCACCTTTGGTGACTAACTTTCTTTTTCTAATGGTCTTAAGCACTTTCTTTTCTATTGAATCCTTAAAACAACTGCTGCATAAACGCTGACCATTATATTTTCTATGAATCACTACATGTTCATATCCACATTGTGTGCAAGTGTTATCTGTCAATATTAACAATCCTTTCCATTTTTCCTTACTAATACTTTTTCTTCCTTCTCTTAATTAAGAATTTGGAATTTTCAATTATCCTTCAAATTAAAATATTGGAAAATCCTGAACATACTGTTTGTCCAACTTCAACGCCGTTTCGGCTTTCTGTAATTCCATACCCATGTATGCCGCATGTTCAAGTCTACTTATCATGTCTCTTCTAAGAATCTCCTCATAAATGTCACGGGCACACTTGCCGTATATCACTGAAGTTTTTTCATAATTGACGTAATAGATGGCTTTTATGTAACCGTCATCCACCACTATCTTAAAGCTGCCCTTCTTATCCGGGATGAATTTTCCATCACCATATGCCTCTATTTTTTCAAGACCTTCCGTGCTGATTGTGGCATCATCCTTCTTATATGCATCCTTAAATTGAATCAGGTTAATTCCAATATTCTTAGGTATGCTTTCTTTATATTTTGCTATAAACATCATGTTGGATGCTGTCTTTAATTCCCTGATAGCATTCTTGGTTTTTAAACTGGCTTCGGGCGTAAACAATATGTTGATGTCAAGTTCCATAGCTATTGCCGCAAGTACTGCATGGACTCCATTGCTGTCAGCATCAAGTAATTCCGATACGTTTCCCACTCCAAAGAACATCTGTTTTGACGGATTTCTTTTTCTGTAAAGGGAATATGCCTCCAGTGAATTTATCAGTGACGGACTGTTGACCGGATCAAGCAAGAGGTCTGCTATCGTTGTGATGTCCTCACATTTCTTGTCAAGCTTTTCAAGGGATTCGACTCTTTGTTTGGCAGTTGAAGGTATGTAATTTCTAGAGTAATCGGTAGGTATCATCACGGCATTCGCATCATAATCTTTGATGTCTGATATCACCTTATCATAATTTCCATGATCTACACTCAAGACTAAATCTGCACCAGCTTCAAGGCCTCTTTTTATTTCATCAGGATTGATTGAATCTATACTGAGGGGTATGTTATAGTTGTCCTTAATCAGTTTTATCATATGATGTGCCTTGTCAGGATTGTTTTCGCCGGCGGTCATTCCAATATCAATCATGTCCGCTTCCGATTTTATATAGTATTCAACTTTATTTAATAATTCATCATCACTGTAACTTGTGGCATTGGCTATTTCACCGAGAACTCTCATAGGAAAATCAAGACCCGTCGGACAGTCTCCAATTAGGATATTACAATCTTCTTTCAACATATCCTCAGTAAACGAATCCCTCGCATTATACTTGTTTATTATTTTCATGCTTTCTTCATATTGTTTATTACGAATTAAAACATCCGCGGGGGTGGTTGTTGATAATTCCATATCATCAAGAATGTCCAATGTTAATTTTATGTCTGCGGAGTTGGTTGAACCCTTGAATGTGGGAATGTTGAGTTGTTTTTGAATAATCTTCGCATCCTGTTTCATCAGACCCGGTGTTATAATCATGTCTATCTCGTTTAATTTGCATTCCTTCTTCGTATTTATGGATTTGAAAGATGTTGTTTTATTAAGGTTATATATCACCAGTTTAGGTGTGGTGAAAGCTGCGATAGGAATGGGTAACGTTTTGATATATAACTCATGTTTTTCATAGTTTTTGACATGTTTGATGATGTTTTGTTCAGCGATTGTCCCGGTTATGATTAATATTTTCATTTTATCCCCCAGTTTTTCGTTCATCTCTGAATATATGATAATATTTTTTAACATTAATAAAAACTTAACCAATTATATCATTTGCTTATACACAATTATAAATATAATAAAAAACATAATGATTTAACATGATTAATTATAGTGTAGATAATTATAAATTTTATGTTAAATTATTATCTATAATATAACTATTTTTATTCACTATTAATAAAATAAGATGTTTGGAGGAATAATACGCTATGATTGAAATTAGATTTCATGGACGTGGAGGTCAAGGAGCTGTAACAGCAGCAGAAATATTGGCTAAAGCGGTGTTTGAGGAAGGAAAATACACTCAGGCATTTCCATCATTCGGTGTAGAAAGAAGGGGAGCACCAGTTACAGCATTCACAAGAATATCTGATGAACCAATTAGGAGAAGATATCAGATTTACGAACCAAAATATGTTGTAGTATTAGATGAAACATTAGCAAATGTGGTTAATTTAACTTCAGGATTAAAAGATGATGGTGCAGTATTAATAAATACTGAAAGAACATCTATTCCATCATTAGAAGAACAAAATATTGAAACACATGAAGTAGATGCAACAAAAATAGCATTAGATACTATTGGAAGAAATATAGTAAACACAATAATGCTCGGATTCTTATCCGCAAAGACAGGGGTAGTATCATTAGATTCAATACTTAAAATCATTGATCAAACATTCCCTGAAAAAGTGGCTAAATCAAACAAGGAAGCTACAGAATTAGTTTACAATTCATGTGTTGACCAGGAATAAAAAATAGGTGAGAATATGGATTCAATAGGTGCAGTTGTAAAAGAACCTGGAAGTTCAAGAAAAAACAAAACTGGAAGCTGGAGAACATTCAAACCAGTACATGACAGAGAAAAATGTATAGAATGTGGTATCTGTTACTATTTCTGTCCTGAAGGATGTATCAATTTAAAAGTTGAAATAGACTATGATTACTGTAAAGGATGCGGAATTTGTGCAGAAGAATGTCCAGTAAAAGCAATATCAATGGAGAGAGAATAAATGGTTGTTAAAGTTATTTCATCAGCAGAAGCAATATCTGAAGCTGTAAAACGTGCAAGACCAGATGTAATCCCTGTATATCCAATTACACCACAGACAAAAATATCTGAAAAATTAGCAGATTACGTTGCAGATGGTGATTTGGATGCTCATTACATCAAGGTTGAATCCGAACACAGTGCAATGAGTGCTGCAATCGGAGCATCAGGTGCTGGTGTAAGAGTATTTACAGCAACTTCAAGTCAAGGATTGGCATACATGCACGAACCAGTATTTGCAGCAGCAGGTATGAGAGTACCTATAGTAATGGCAGATGCAAACCGTGCACTATCTTCACCAATCAACATATGGAACGACCAACAGGATTCCCTAGCTGAACGTGACGCCGGATGGATTCAAATCTATGCAGAAACAGGACAAGAAGCATTCGATACAACAATACAAGCATTCAAGATTGCTGAAAACAAGGACGTATTACTTCCTGTAATGGTATGTGTAGACGGATTTATCCTAACCCACACAGTAGACCCTGTAGAATTAATCTCACAAGAGGAAGCAGATGACTTCTTACCACCATACGTTCCAGAACATTCCTACTTAGATCCTAAAGATCCAATGAGTCTAGGAACACTAGCAGATCCAGCTCATTACATGGAAATAAGATATGATATAGAAAAAGCATTACAAAATTCATTATCAGTAATTGAAGAAGTAGGAAAAGAATACGGTGAAAAATTCGGAAGAACCTACGGTCTAATTGAAGAATACAAATCCGAAGATGCTGAAATCATACTTATTGCAATGGGTTCATTATGTGACACCATAAAAGATGTAATTGACGAACACAGAGAAAACGGTGAAAAAGTCGGATTAATCAGAGTAAGAGTATACAGACCATTCCCTAAAGAAGCTCTTAAAGCAGCCGTTGGGGATGCAAAATTAGCCGTTATTGACAAGGACGTATCATTCAGTTCCGGTGGAGCATTATACTTAGATACCAAAGCAACAGTAAAAAATGATACATACAATTATATAGTAGGTCTAGGTGGACGTGACATAACACCTACTCACATCGATGAGATTATAGAAAAAACCAAAAATCCTGTAAACGATGTAGAATGGATTGGATTAAAGGAGTAAGGTAATATGATAGATATTGATCCAAAAGAATATTTAGCACCAGGACACCGTGCATGTGCAGGTTGTGGTGCAACTATCGCAGTAAGATTAGCACTTAAAGCTTTAGGTCCAAACACTGTAGCAGTATCTGCAACAGGATGTCTTGAAGTAGTTACTTCACCATATCCAGAAACTTCCTGGGAAATTCCATGGATACACGTAGCATTTGAAAATGCTTCAGCAGTAGCAAGTGGAGTAGAAGAAGCACTTAAAGCAAAAGGATTAGACGATGTAAATATAATAGTAATTGGTGGTGACGGAGGAACAACCGATATCGGACTTCAATCATTATCAGGAGCTATGGAAAGAGGACAAAACATAATTTACATGTGTTACGACAACGAAGCATATATGAACACAGGTATTCAAAGAAGTAGTTCAACACCATACGGTGCAAGTACAACAACTTCTCCTGCAGGTAAAAAAAGCTTCGGTGAAGACAAGTTCAAAAAGGACATGGCTTCCATCATGGCAGGACACGGCATACCATACGTAGCAACAGCATGTGTATCTGAACCAAAAGACCTAATGAACAAGGTCAAAAAAGCATCAGAAATAAAAGGTCCTGCATACATTCACGTATTACAGCCATGTGCAACAGGATGGGGATATGATCCATCAAAAACAATTAAACTCGGTAAATTAGCTGTTGACTCAAAGGCTTGGGTATTGTATGAAATCGAAAACGGTGTCCTAAGAGTAACCAAGAAAGTCAACAACCCAATACCAGTAGAGGAATATCTTGGAGCTCAAAAACGTTTCAGACACTTAAAAGAAGAACAAATCAAAGTAATCCAAGATCATGCTGATGCAAAGTATGAACAGCTGATTTCCATATCAGAGTAGAAGTGGATATAATTATTTTTATTCCTCTTTACATCTCTTTTTAATCACTTTTTTTCAAAATTTATTTGACATTTTTTACCATATGAATATTAGTTTAATCAGATATTATTATAAATAAAATCTAATTTCTAAAATATTAATTACATTTGATGTATTTATTGTCATTATTTCACAAACCCTCAATTTCTAGCTTTTATATTACCAGCAATACATCTATCACCATAACTTCATGTGGCCACAATACTTATTATCTATTCATGGACAGTTGTTGGTTCTGATGATGAGTCTGAAAACTATTTATTTTTTTACTAAAAACAAACTAAATCACTGTTAATTTAAGTATGACTTTTTAAA
>MVJJ01000062.1 GCA_003266145.1 Methanosphaera sp. SHI613 | reverse complement strand
CTTATTCCTTTCCATATTGCTGATATGTTTCCGGCATTACCTACAGGAAGAACTATTCTGTCAGGACTTTCCCATCCTAGGTCATGTACGATTTCCATACCGATTGTTTTCTGACCTTCCAATCTGTAAGGGTTTATGGAATTTAAAAGATATAATTCACCATCCAATGCTAGCTTGGTGATTGTTTTCAATGCATCATCGAAGTTTCCATCTACACCGAATACTTTTGCTCCGTGGAACATTGCCTGTGCCAGTTTACCTAATGCTACTTTACCTGCCGGTAGCAGTACTGCACATTTAAGTCCTGCACGTGCGGCATATGCTGATAATGAGGCTGATGTGTTACCGGTGGAAGCGCATCCTACCATACCAACACCTAAGTCCACTGCTTTGGTTGTACCTACACTCATTCCTCTATCTTTGAAACTGCCTGTAGGATTTGATCCTTCAACCTTAACGTATAAATCTATTCCTAATTCTTCACCAATCTTGTCACATTTACAAAATGGTGTTCCACCTTCATCTAAACTTATTCTGTTGTCTGCGTTAACAGGTAGAAATTCCTTATATTTCCATATGTTGTCACGTCTGTTTTCAAATATGTCCTTTGATATATTGTCTACGTTTACTTCTACTTCAAGTATTGAATCACACTTTTTACAAGTGTATATTATTTCGTCATCTTCGTATTCTGCTCCACAGGATATACATCTTATCATTTAAATTCTCCTTTTGAATATTATCAATTAAAAAAATAATATTGAATTATATTATACATTTACTTATCTTTTTTCTAACTAATAACTTTTATCACGAATATGGGTCTAGTTTAAATATTATTCTAAGACTTTTGATTTTCATATGCTCGTGGTGTTTTGGGGTATATGCATATATGAGTGTGGTATTGAGAGAATATATGAATTTAATTCTTTTAACTTTGTAAGTAATCTATTCCTATAGTAACTAACAGTGAATTAAAAAACTTGGGTTAATAAATGGCGGAGTTTGTATCGGAGGGTGATATTCTTATGGAAGTTATCCCAAATTTAGAAATCTATTGGGACATAGAGTAAATTCCACGGTAAATGATAATTGTTATGGTTAATCTTTATGGGGCTTTGTCATAGTGACAGCTTCAACAGCTTTTTAAAATATTTGTAGTTGATTAAAAAAAATAGTGCCGTCGATTATTTTGACGGTCTTAACAAATAGTGGGTATAGATTGTTGATGTGTTTTTTATATTTTTCTTAAGGTATATTTAGTGGTGAAAAATATAATTCATATGTCAAGTTTTATTTTTTAATCCCATTAATTTTAGTGGATTTCACATCAACTTACTATACAGTAATACTCTTGACTTCATGTTATATTAATGTTATGATAATACTTAATTAATTTTAATAAATTATTACAGTTTACTTTAAAAAAATAATGATGAATGTTATCCATGACCTCCACCCATCAGGTAACTTATGATTACTATAAGAACACCTACGCTGATGATTTTCAGAGTAGTCTTGGTCATACTTTCCTTGGATATTCTACCAAGATAACATCCCAATATGATCATCATACTAAAACACACGATAAGTGTAGCCGTAAGTGCCGTGTATATGTCACTGAATATGAAAAAAGGTATTGAAGGAATGAATGAACCCATAAAGCTGGCGCTTCCATGGGTAAGCATACTCATAAATACACGATACTTTGCCTGCTGATGAATCAATGTATCATCAAGTGAACGTTCCTCCAGAAGCATGTTGTTTTCAAGTTCCCTGATGGTCTTTCCCTCTTCAGCCTGTTCACCGACATATGAACCAAAACCGTTTGACAACGCTATAGCGATACCACCGCTAAGACCGGTAAGTCCGACTGTCAATGGATTGACCGTAGCACCACCAGTTATTCCCACAACAGCGGCCGTAAGTGATATACTTAAAACGGTCAATATTCCATCAAGTGAACCTAAAGCCACATAACGACTTAATTCTATATAATCCTTAATAATCTGTTTTAATGTTACCTTCATATAATCTAACTCTTATAAATTAACTGAATCTCTTAAATTATCTGCCCAACTGTTTATGTGCACGGGCCAAGTGACCTGCAGCCAGTGCTCCAGCCAGAGACAACTCTCCTGCCAGTACAATACCTGCTACAATACTTGCAAATCTGTTGACTTTACCTGAACCTTTACAGTCCATAATATTCAAACATTCACTTGCTGTCTCAAGACGTGTACCTCCACCGACGGTAGCCACAGGCAAGTCCGGTAATGTGATGCTGAAGTACAAATCCCCATCCTTGTTTTCAGCGGATGTTATACCGATACTTCCTTCCACTACATGAGCCGGATCCTGACCACATGCTAGGAATATGGCAGCAACCATATTTGCAAAATGTGCATTATAACCATAACTTCCACTTATTGCTGAGCCCAGTAGGTTTTTAACGTAATTTACTTCCACAATCGCCTCGGTTGTTGTCTTCAACGTCTTTTCAACTATTTCCTTCGGCACAGTAACTTCCGCTATGATACTCTTTCCACGGCCTTCAATCATGTTTATAGCCGATGGCTTCTTATCAACACATAGGTTACCGCTTAAAGCCAATACCTGAATGTCGTTTTTCTCTTCGATAAATGACAATGCCTTTTCGGTAGCGATTGTAACCATGTTCATACCCATACTGTCACCTGTATAATATACAAAACGTGGGTATACGTATTTGCCGACTATCACAATCGGATCTATCTTGATTAATTTTCCATGACTTGTCGTGGTTTCGGCTAGTTGCTTGATTTTATCGAAGTTGTCTTCAATCCATTGTTTGAGTTTATTTGCCTCGAATACTGATTTTGTCTTGATTGCAGGTGCTCTTGTCATTTGATTATTGACTATTGATATCTTACAGTTATCTGATCGTCTTATCACGGAGCATCCTCTGTTTACTGATGCAAGTAAAGCACCTTCAGTAGTGGCTAACGGTACGTAAGTGTTTATAGTTTCTTCATCGTTTGTTATTTTCAATGGTCCAACAACTCCTACTGGTACCTGTATTGTACCGATAGGATTTTCAATATTCTTTTTGGAAGTATCGGTCATGTCAATTGAGTAACTTCCGATATGTTCCAGTTGGGTGTTGCTTTTGTTTTCAATAAACTGTCTTCTAATGTCACTTGCCTGATTGGCACTGTCACATATGTTTTCAAGTTGATGAATCTTAATTTCACCACTTTCCAATTTCATCAATATTTCATCTATGTTCATGTCCATCTAAAAAATCCCCCTTGTTGCATGATTCTATTTGTCTGTTAGAAATATTTTGTTAATATTAAATAAGTATTTTATTGTAATATCCGTAAAAAGAGAATGATTATTAAAAAAAATTGAAGTTTAAGATTAAAGTGAAAACATCACTTTTCATGTTAAAATTGTTTTTTGAAATTATTTATAATTCCTTGATTATTGAAATGATTTCACTAGGTACATCTGCTACATGTACTCCGTATTCTCTCATAATTTGCTTTTTATGTTGGGCTGTACCGTCAGTACCTTCAATAATTGCACCTGCGTGACCCATACGTTTACCTAGTGGTGCGGATACTCCTGCAATAAATGATATGACAGGTTTTGATATGTTCTCTTGAGCATATTTTGCAGCTTTAATCTCTGCTATTCCACCGATTTCACCAAGTAATACAATCATTTCGGTTTCAGGGTCTGCTTCGAATGCATCCAATGCACTTATGAAGTCCATACCTGTTACAGGGTCTCCACCTACACCTAGACATGTACTCTGTCCGAGTCCTGCATCTGTAATTTGGCTGGCAATCTCATATGTTAATGTTCCGCTTCTTGATACCAGTCCTATCTTTCCCTTATTGAATATGTGTGTCGGCATTATTCCAAGTTTACCTACTTCCGGGGTAATGATTCCAGGAGTGTTTGGTCCGATTACTGTGGTATTGTTCTGTTTTGCGTATTTGATTATTTCCATTGAATCCTGGATAGGTACGTGTTCTGTGATGATGATAACCATGTCCAACTCGGATATTGCTTCAAATGCTGCATCCTTAACGAATGGTGCTGGGATAAATATTATGCTTGCATTTACGTTAGGGTGATGTTTTTTAATCTCTTCAATGGAGTTGTATACTGGAATTCCTTCAACTTCTTGTCCTGCTTTTCCAGGACTTGTACCTGCTACTATGTTGGTACCGTATTTTAACATTTCCTTTGTGTGGAATCTTCCTTGTTTTCCTGTAATTCCCTGTACGATAGCTTCGGTATTTTCATCAAGTAAAATCAATTAAATCTCTCCTTTTTTTTAAACTATTTAACATGAGTAAGTTTAATCCTAAACTTATTTTTTGCTATGTTATATTCATTATATATTTTTGTGATTAATTATATAAAAAGTTTATTTTATTGGAATATTATGGCCGTAAACCTTTAATATATACCATGAATATGTATTATTTAATAATTATCATAATATAATTAATAAATGGACATGGTTTCATGCTCATTTTTCAAGTAATCTGCACCTATGGACAAATGAGTGGGATAAGTCTATAATATTGCAGTTCATGATGGCACTGACACTGAAAATAACGCTGCCCGGAATAACATTGCATGGAGTATTCCTGCTGACAAGATAAGTGTTCTGATAACCTAAAACGGCACCTATAATGCTTCCTGCCACAACTCCCACGTCACTTGTATTCTCGATGCTTGCTATAATGACCGGATCATCGGTACTTGATGATACGAATCCTACTCCCGGAATTTCCTTAACCTCATCCACGACACTACATGATATATCTCCTACATTATCCATGCCTAAAGCAGCCTTTGTAGCCTTTTTCGCAACATCAGATACGAACGATTCTCCACAGTATGTATCAAATGCCACTACAATTCCATCAGGATAAAAATCAGGATTCAAATCAATTTCCGCATAGCTTATACCTTCACCGGCATCCTTTTTATCCTTTGACACTCCATTCAAATCATCAAAGCCCAATGCATTATCATATAATATGTCATAAATCATTTTATTGCAGTCTTCAAGTGTTGAATCATCATTTATTATAGTCGTAACGGCAATGTCGTCTCCCGTAACGTTGCTAACTTTTGAAAAGATGATGTTCTCATCAACCAGTTTTGCAAGTGCGTTATCCACATTATCTACAATCTCTTCGCTACAAGAAATGTCATTATCCGATATGTCAATTCCCATACAAATCATTTTCATATAATCATAGCCCTAAATTTTAATTATATTTATATTTCTATCATTAAAAATATATATTAATTAATTGAATGAAAAATTATTATAATAATCAACGATTCAATGGGGGAGTGATTGAAATAAACACTAACATATGTGCTTCAATAACCGATGATAATATCGATGATATTCTTAAGACAATCGATAATATAAAGGATGAGGATATCAATTATATCGAGCTGAGATTGGATTTGATAAAGGATATTGATTCTCAATCTGCAAAGGAATTAATCGGCAGAGTAAGACATTTGACCGATAAAAAGATCATACTCACAAACAGATCCAAACTTGAGGGTGGATTTTATCCCAAATCCGAAGAGGAACGTATAGCAATACTGGTTGATAATGCATCACTGGTGGATATTGTTGACGTGGAACTGTTTACCGATAAAAATTTACGACAGCAGGTGATTGACGCTGCAAATAAAACCATCATATCATATCACAATTTTTCGGAAACCTTCGACTTTGACCGTCTTCAGAAGATAGTTGATGAGGAATTTAAGTTAGGGGATATAGCTAAAGTGGCGGTCAAACCCAATTCCATCGAGGATACCTACATAATATTGAAATTGCTTATGGAAAACAGAGGACTTGTAGCCATAAGTATGGATAAAATAGGAACATATACAAGAATAATGGCACCTATCCTGTCATCTCCAATAACATATGCATCAGTGGGAACCTCATCGGCACCCGGACAATTGGATATCAACACTACAATAGAAATAATCAAAAAATTAAAGCATGATTAATATGGATGATAAAGAACGTAAACTGATAAAGACATTGAATAAAATCGGTGTAGACACCAGATTCATAAGTCTATACGAAAACGTGATATACGTAAACAACCTCAAGTTTTCAAGGTTTTCAAGAAAAAAAGAGGAAGACTTTCACCAGACTTATCCCGATATAAAGGTAATACGATCGAAGTTATTCCAGAAGATATGTATAAAAGTCTCAAGGACCATAAAGAATCAGATAAAACCAAGAGATATCATATATATAAAAGAAGATGATACAAACAGAAGCCATCTTTTAAATATTGTCTTGGAACCATATAGGAGAAAATATGGAATAACCCTGACAAAAAACGTTGACGAGGCAGATAAGACGGCTAGCACGAAATGCATGAACGACTTTGCTCACGACTACATAAATCTTATGATAAACTCAAACAAGATAACAAACGACTTTA
Source organism: Methanosphaera sp. SHI613 (assembly GCA_003266145.1). Lineage (GTDB taxonomy): Archaea > Methanobacteriota > Methanobacteria > Methanobacteriales > Methanobacteriaceae > Methanosphaera. The sequence goes on along the minus strand of MVJJ01000062.1, from coordinate 5,257 downwards.
AAGAAGATGTTATCTATCCACTTCTTCACGTAGATGATGTTTGGATAAATGATTGGATAGAAACAACCACGCTCGATACAAAAAAATATGAGAATAAAAAAAGTATTGAAAATGAAATAATTGACTTCTTGGATACGAAGATACCCAACGTCTGTGAATCATTAATTCAATCAGTAAATTACCTGGATAAAGTTGAAGAATAGAAAAAGATATCTGATTTAAAAATTAAATGATATAAAAAATAATCATGAAAAATATAATCAATCACAAAAAATAAGACGGGTGTAAAAATTGTCATCAAATTCAACAGGAAAAATATTTAAAGTAACAACATTCGGATCAAGTCATGGAGTAGCATTAGGGGCAGTAATAGATGGCTGTCCGGCAGGACTTGAATTAACGACTGAAGACATACAAAATGAGCTTGATAAAAGACGTCCTGGTACAAGCAAAATAACAACGGCACGTGATGAAAAAGATAAGGTTGAAATACTCTCTGGAATATTCAACGGTAAAACCGATGGAACACCGATAGCAGCTATAGTCCGAAATAAGGATCAAAGAAGCAAAAGCTATGACAACCTGATAAACAAGCCAAGACCGGGTCATGGAGATTTATGCTGGTATGAAAAATACATAAACTACGACTATAGGGGAGGAGGCCGTGGCAGCGGAAGAGTAACCATAGGACATGTAATAGCAGGAGCGGTAGCAAAAAAACTACTTGAAAAATATTCCATCACCACAACGGCCCACGTTACGCAAATCCATAATATAAAAACAGATAAAAACTACTCCTTAGACCAAATAAAAGAAAACATTACAAAAAACAATGTCCGATGCGCCGATTTGGATGTGGCACCTAAAATGGAAGAAGCCATACTGAAGGCCAAAGAAGATGGTGACTCTCTGGGAGGAATAGTTGAGGTTATCATAGAAAACCTGCCGATAGGTCTCGGAGAACCTGTATTCGATAAGATTGATGGAGAGTTGGCAAAGGCAATGATGAATATTGGCGCTGTAAAAGGTGTTGAAATAGGACTCGGATTTGAAAGTGCAACACTAAAGGGCAGTCAGATGAATGATGAATTCTGTATCAAAGAAGACAGGATATGTGCCAAGACAAATAATGCAGGAGGAGTCCTGGGGGGCATGACAAATGGAATGAATCTGGTACTCAGAATAGCCGTAAAGCCAACTCCATCAATAAGCGGAATCCAGGATACTGTAAACCTTGAAACTTACTCAAATGACTCCATTGAAATAACAGGGCGTCATGACCCATGCATATGTCCAAGAGTGACCACTGTTGCTGAAAATGCATGTAACATGGTCATAGTAGATTACATGATACGGGCAGGATTCATACATCCGGATAACATCGATAAATAATACATCATTTATCCATTAATCCCCATTACCTTTTTTTGTATTTCTCATTACTTTTTACTTCTTCGGCTTCACTCTAGATATATTCTCAGTAGGGCTTTAAAATCATATAATATGAGTACTACATTATAATCTATAATTCAATCTCTTAGATTACATGTTTTAAATTAAGCTACAATATAAATTTTATTTTGGAAAAGTATCGTTGAGAATGTATGAGTCCTGTTTAATCCACTTAAAAAAAGTTAAGTATTCCATTTAGGATATAGTATGGTTTATTTAATTGTCAAATCTTTATGATAATAAGTAATGTTTAAAATAAGAATATTCTATGTGAAAAGATTGATTTATCTAATCACTAAATAGTTAAAATAAGCCATGAGAGGGATTTGAACCCTCGATCCCTTGATTACGAATCAAGTGCTGTGCCGGGCTGAGCTACCATGGCATATAAAAAAAATATTTACTTAGAAGGTCAACTTTTTCAATCTTCTAAATATTGGTCTAAATTAATAGACAGTCCATCAGTTGCAGCAATAGTTCTGACACCAGTATTTTGTGTTATTATTCTCGTATTCTGGAATGGGTTATTCATTATGAGATTAACACCCAGGTGTGTCATTATTGCTAGTTTAGGCTGCACTTCCTCTATCAACTTCTGAAAGTCAATAGTTCTTAAGTGGCCTTTAATCTTACGTTCTCCTTCTTTAATTACACATCCAATTAATACATCCGCACCTTCATGATCAACATGTAATTCAGGGAAGTATTCGGTATCTGCTGTATAACTAATTGAGAACCCATTGTAGTTTATATTGAATCCGGTGCAAGTAGGATCTCCATGATTGGTCGCAGTACCTTTTACTGTTATCGGACCATTTTTTATTTCATCACCAGGATGAATTGTCGAAACGGTTGGTTTAGTCTGATGATACTTCGATATTCCAGGTCCTATATCTTCATATCCATTTAAAACACTTTCACTTGCAATCACATGTCCTGTTCTTTTTGTCATTCCCTGTGTCATAGCTTCTATCAGTACTTCAGCGTCATTATAATGGTCCGTATGACAATGACTTACAAGTAACATATTGATTTTACGTGGATTTAATCCATATTGATGGCTACGAACCAGTGCACCAGGTCCGGGGTCAACATGGAGATTCATATTTCCCATATCATCAATTCTGAAACCACCAGTCATTCTCTTCTGGCTAATTGTGGCAAATCTACCTCCACCAGTTCCTAAGAATTGGAGTTTCATATTATCGCCTTTATGTTATAGTATGTATAGTGATACTTATTTTATTATATTTGTTAAAACTTAATATATACTTTTCTAATAATATGGAAATCAACATATGAATCCATGTTGATATATCGTTAAAGAATTTAAAGATAATTCTTTAACAAATTAACATCAATCACTTTTCTCAAGCATACCTCTTAAATATTGGGCTGTATATGTATCCGTCTTAATTATCTCTTCAGGCGTACCGCAGGCTATCAATTCACCGCCATATTTACCACCATCGGGTCCTAAGTCGATGATATAATCAGCAGTCTTTATAACGTCAAGATTATGTTCAATTACTATCAACGTATTTCCCTGATTTCTTAATTTGCACAATACCTTCAGCAATTTATTGATATCCTCGAAGTGAAGCCCCGTTGTAGGTTCATCCAATATGTATAAAGTATTTGAGGTGTTCTGACGACTAAGTTCCTTGGCTAATTTTACACGCTGTGCCTCTCCACCTGATAATGTCGTAGCGGGCTGACCCAGTTTAACATAACCCAATCCTACGTCAACAAGCGTTTGAAGTTTTCTCTTAATCTTAGGCAGGTGTTCAAAGAATTCCAGTGCCTCATCACAGGTCATCTCCAGTACGTCATTGATGTTCTTACCCTTATATCTGACGTCAAGGGTTTCCTGGTTGTATCGTTTACCGTCACATACTTCACATGGCACATAAACATCCGCAAGGAAGTGCATCTCGATTTGCACAATACCGTCACCGCTGCATGCCTCACAACGTCCGCCCTTCACGTTAAAGCTAAATCTTCCGGGTTTGTATCCACGCTGTTTGGACTCGGGTGTCTGTGCAAATAATTCACGTATGTACGTGAAAAGTCCGATATAAGTTGCAGGATTTGATCGTGGGGTACGTCCGATAGGTGATTGGTCTATGACGATAATCTTATCGATATTTTCAACACCCTTGATGCTCTTATGTTTTCCGACCTTATGCTTATGCTTGTTTGTCAGAATCTCGTCAATTCCATGATAGAGTATTTCATTTACAAGAGTACTTTTACCGCTACCGCTTACACCGGTTACGCAGATAAATTCACCAAGAGGGAAGTCGACGTTGATATTTTTAAGGTTATTTTCACTGGCACCTATAACAGTAATCTTCTTACCGTTACCCTTATGCCTTTTTTCAGGAACTTTGATGCTTTTTTTACCGGATAAATACTGTCCTGTTAGTGAATTTTCATTATTCATGATGTCCTCAGGAGTTCCCTGTGCTGTAAGCAGTCCTCCATGTTCACCGGCTCCAGGACCTATATCTATGACGTGATCTGCTTCCAGGATGGTTTCCTCATCATGCTCCACGACAATTAATGTATTTCCAATGTCACGCAGGTGCTTTAGCGTTTCAATCAGTCTCATATTATCCTTTTGATGAAGACCGATTGATGGTTCATCCAAGACATACAATACTCCAACCAATCTGCTACCTATTTGTGTGGCAAGTCTTATTCTCTGTGCTTCACCACCTGAAAGAGTACCTGATGAACGGGCAAGCGTCAAATAGTTAAGTCCCACATCATTCAGGAAGGATAATCGTTCATTTATTTCCTTGAGTATTTCATGACCGATAAACTCTTGTCTTTTTGTAAGCTCCAGGTTTTCAAAGAATTCCTGACAGTCACTTAAGGATAGCTTAGTCAAATCTGCTATGTTGATATCTCCTACGGTAACGGCAAGCATCTCCGGTTTAAGCCTGTCTCCATGACACATCGGACAGTCATTAAGTGACATGTATGTACGTGCAGCCTTTCTTCTATATCTGGACTTGGTTTCAATAAACAACCGTTTCATGTATGGAATAACGCCCTCGAATGGTTTAGTAACGTTTCTTAGTTTACCTGCCCTTTCAAAGGTAAATGTGATGTTTTCATCACCGCTTCCATAAAGTATCACATCCTTATGTTCCTGTGATAATGTATGATATGGTACGTCAAGTTTGAATCCATAATGGTTTGCAACTCCCGCAAGTAATTTGTTGTAGTATGAATCTGTTCTTTGGGAATTGCTCCATGGCTTTATGGCACCTTCATGTATGCTTAATGTTTTATCTGGAACCACAAGGTCTGGATCTGCCTCCATAGTACTTCCTATACCGTTACATAATGGACATGCAGCTTGTGGATTATTGAATGAAAACATTCGTGGACTGATTTCCGTAAAGCTTATGCCACAGTCAGGACAGGCCAACGCTTCACTATATATCTGGGTAGGCTTATCCGGATTGTTGGTTGATATTGCAACCAATCCTTCACCTATTTCAAGTGCAGTTTCAACAGATTCTACAAGTCGTTTTCTGAAGTTTTCATTATTTGCTACCTTAAGTCTGTCAACTACAACTTCAATGGTGTGTTTGTTGTTCTTGTTGAGTTTAATCTCCTCATCCAATGATAAGATTTCACCATCTACCCTTACTCTTACAAATCCCTTTTCCTTAAACTTTTCAAAGACCTTCAGGTGCATTCCCTTACGGTCCTTGACTACAGGTGCCAGTACCAATATCTTTTCATGTTCATTTTCTTCTATTATTGTCTGTGATATCTGGCCGGGTGT
>MVJJ01000155.1 GCA_003266145.1 Methanosphaera sp. SHI613 | reverse complement strand
AAAATTATATATAATGAGTAAAAGCATATATTATAATATTATTGTAAAAATAGTATAGTATTTAATACTTGTTTTTTAATCCAATTAAGTCATTGGACGAATAATACTGTTTGAATTTTTTGTTAGAGATAGTATTGCAAGTTTATTTAATTATACTATTCATTTAAAAAGTTAACTTAAATAATAAACATGTACATGTAATATAAAAAAATGAGGTGAATAAACATGGCAATTTGGCAAGGTAGTTCATTAAGAAAACCTACTGGTGCAAGATCCAGAAGAAACAGAAACAAAAGAAATGCTGAATTCGGAAGAGTAGCAGCAGAAACAAGAATCGGAGAAGAAGTTAAAAAAGAAATAGTTGTAAGAGGAAACGGTAAAAAAATCAGAGCAACTGTTGCAAACAAAATCAACGTTATAGACCCTAAAGATAACTCCAGTAAAAACGTTGAAATTAAAACTGTACTCGATAACAGTGCAAATAGCCACTTTGTAAGAAGAAACATCGTTACAAAAGGAGCTATAGTAGAAACAGAACTTGGTCAAGTAAGAATTACTTCAAGACCAGGACAAAATGGAATAGTTAACGGCGTATTAATCGAATGAGTATTCCAACAAAAATCGAAGAACAGGTAACGGAGCTTCTTAGCTCCATTAACCAAAACCTTCCTGAGGATATGGAGTTAGAACTGGAAGGTTACTATGACAGAGGTTTCTTCGTAACAAAAAAAAGGTATGCTCTTATCGAAGAGGGTACTATTGTTGTTAAAGGTCTAGAACTTGTTCGTCGTGACTGGGCACCCGTTGCAAAGAACACACAGCATGATGTTCTAGAGGCTATTTTAAAAGATGCATCACCTAACAAAGCTAAAAAGATAGTGAAAGATGTTATTAAACGTCTTAATAGCGGAAGTGTAGATGTATCAGATCTTATTATACATACTAAGCTTACTAAAAAACCAGAAAATTATAAACAGATAGCACCACATGTTATTGCTGCTGAAAAACTTAGAATGCATGGTATTAAAGTAACTAGTGGTTCAATTATCCAATATGTTATAACAAAGGGAAGCGAACCCATCAGCAGACGTGCACAACCTGCAGAACTGATGGAAAACAAGGAATACGATCCCGAATATTACATTGAACACCAAGTTTTACCGGCAACATTAAGAATATTGGAAGCTATTGGTTATTCTGAAGAACAAATCATGAATAACGAAAAACAGACAAGCTTAGATAGTTTCTTTTAATTAATCCTTTTTTTTAATATCTGGAGTGTTGGCCTAATACAATCATAATTAGGAATTAGCATAATCCCCGACATTATATATTATTTTACTTGAATCTAATTTTCACTCGGCTTAATTAAAAAATTCCCCTATTTCATAGAGAATAACAGACTTTTTTTAGGTTTTAACAAATTTAAGCATAAAGTATTGTCAAAATAGAAAAAATAGGAATCAGACAAACTCCTTTTGAAAAAAAATAAAAAAATAGAACAAAACGAAAATATTAAATTTCCACATCTACAGATAGTTTCCACGCATAATAATCAGAATTACCAATACTACACCGAGTATTGCACTGAATGAAAATCCGATAAAACCCAAAATAGGATAACCGTAGAAAGTTATAGTACTTTGCGTATTCATAATCAATGATGAACCTACAAGCAATGCTGCAATTATAATCGCAAGCACTATCTCATTAACAATTTTTGAGACTAATGAATTTAAAAAGTTAATCTCATCATAATCAAGAGATACTTTGACATTTCCATCTTCGACTACTTCAAATACATTATTTAATGATGTTGGAAGCTTCTTTAGCATGTTTTCTATGTCAACGTAAGTTTCAGTACCTTTTGCAATTATTCTTCCTGGTTTGAAGCTTTGACCCATCATTCTTAATGCGTATGGCCTTATAATATCAGTAGTGTTGAAGTCGGGACATAACTGTTTTCCAACATCATTTACCATACTCAATGCCCTTACAAGCATCATGATATCACGAGGAATTATGATTTCATACTTGTTTAAAAGACCGTCCTCAATTATTCCACGCATTATTGCAGACAAATCATTGAATTCCATACCATAATATCTATCAAGAATATCTATTATTTCATATTCAACCTCTTTAAGGTTAGAATCATCCTTTACAATGCCCATATAAAATAGCTGTTTTGAAATTAACCTTGCATCACCCTGAGATAAAAACACGAATAATTTAGCGATATCCTCCTTTAAGTCATCGTTAAGGTGTCCGACCATACCAAAATCCACAAAGGCCAATCGATCATCCTCAAGTACGAATATATTTCCTGGATGCGGATCGGCATGGAAAAATCCATGAACCAATATCTGCTTAATAAAGGAATCTGCACCCAACATTGCTAGTTTTTCCTTATCATATTCATCATCAGGAGCCATAATCACTTTGTTTAAGCTTACCCCTTCCAGGTACTCCATCGTAAGTACACGTTTTGTAGTATATTCAAGGTGTACCTCAGGGACATATACCTCATCATTTTCAAGTAAAGCCCCTAAATGTAACATGTTCATGGCTTCAAAGGTATAATCCAACTCTTTATGCATATCCCGTTGAAATACGTCAATCAAGCCGGGAATGTTATAGCTTTGCAGTACTCCTACATTTTTGTCTATTCTTTCGGCCAGGCTGTGCATTATCTGCAAGTCACTTTTGACCTTTTCTTCAATACCACTATGCTGAACTTTAACAGCAACCATCTTGTTATCCAAGAAAGCCGTATGTACCTGTCCAATACTTGCTGATGCCACAGGTTTCTCCGAAAATTCTTCAAAAATTTCATCTATAGGTTTACCAAGTTCTGATTCTACTATGGATTTTACAGACTCATAATCGGTTATGGTATTATCTTCCTGTAACTTGGATAGTTCATCCGCCAAATCAAAACCTATCAAGTTAGGATATGTACTTAATGTCTGTCCTAATTTAATGAAAGTAGTTCCTAATTCCTGAAGTACCATCCTAATACGTACATTAGTATCTTCACTCATATCCTCATGAATATCCTTACTTCTAAGCAGTACATTATAACTTAAACCAAGTCTGCCTACAAGAACGTTGAATCCGTATTTAATAAGAACACGAGCTATTTCATTCATTCTGACAATATTTTTACGTTGAGTTGAAAATACCATATTATCCACTCTTGTTAAGTGTTTAAAAAAAAAATATTTGAAAAGAAAAGGTGAAGAGTATAACTTATTTTACATTAAATTTTGATATAAAAATGTTCCGACAACTACTGCGATGATGATTATTAATAGAATAATCAGTACTGTGACCAGTTTGCTTGTGAAATTGTTGACATTTTCTTCTATATCATAATCAAATTCTTCCAGTTCATCTTGTGAAACGTTTAGTTTAGATTCCAATTTTTCATCAATTGGTGTATCCACGTATTCAGTTTCTTTTTTAGATAATGCAGTAGATATGGAACTTTTTATTTTTGAAGTTGCATCTTCATTTGATTTTGCGGCTGCAGCTGCAGCAGGAGTTTCTGGAATTATTTCTTCAAATTCTTCTTCTTGTGAATCAACAATTGCTCTTTCTTCTGTTAAATCATCTTCAGTTAATTCAACAGATTCGATTGTTTCAGGTGCGGTTAAAACCACGTCTTCCTTTTCTATTGGTGATTCATCTATGATTTCTTCCTCAAATGTTTCTTCTTCGATGACAGGTTCTTCCACTACACTTTCAACTTCAGGTGCTTCTACTGTATCTTCTTTTACAGCATCCCCTTTAATGATTACTTCTTCTTCAACAACTGGTTCTTCGACAACTTCTGAAACAATTTCTTCTTCGGTTTCAGGAATTATTGGTTCTTCGAATACAATATCATCGACTACAACATCATCAGTAATCAAATCATCAACTAATAATTCGTCATCGGCAAGTACGATTGTATCCTCTTGCATATCTGTGTCGTCTATAATAATAGTGTCTTCTTCAGCTTCAACTGTTTCGACAGTTTCCACCTGTTGATCTTCAGAACTTTCATCTTCTACTACTATCGTATCATCATCCAATATGATTTCGTCATCGGCTTCTTCCCATATAACATCATCAGTTACAAGTTCTTCATTTAAATCTAAAAATTCATCGTCAACTACTTCTTCAACTTTATTGTCTGTTTCAACTACTTGCTCAGTTTTATTTTCAACAGGAGTTCCGCAATTAAAACAAAAATTATCTTTGTCCCCTAATTCTGTCCCACATTTTTTACAAAACATTTTTATACTCCGATTGTTTGATTTGAATAAAATAATTAAATTAAATAACTCAAATAAGTATATTATCTTATATTTACTAGAGTTTTATTTATAATAATAATCTTATCTATTATGTTTAAATATATTTTTTATATTATATAAAATACTCTATTTTATCAGAATTTTGAATTTAATATAAAGCAGAAATAGTCAACAGAATGAATACTTTTTCAAGCATTATTAAAACAAGATAAAATAATACAAACGAGGAAATTAAAAACAATTTCAATTGAAAAAGATTGTTAAATGAGACTTAGCCAAAACTATTTCAAAACAAAAATATATATACAAATATCAAAAATTATCTGAGTATATCATCATATTATACAATGCTGTCAAGTTAAGGTAGTTATTGTGTGAAAATTTATTTTTAACTTTTTGAGAGTTTCATTTTTTTAGAATAATCTTTTGTTGTTGTCTTTGAATTTGTATCTGTAGTCTACTGGTTCTAGTGGTGTTGTTTTTGTTTCTTCTTTTATTGACATTAGTTTTTCATAGCTTAGTTGTGTGTATTCGTTGATGAATGATTTAAGTATTATTAAGTGTCAGTTTATTGTTATTGTTTTTAGGTTCCTGTTGTTTAGGTATAATTTGCAGTTATGTATAATTTAGTTAAGGTTTTCCTGTTTATGTCAGTGATATTATCATCTTGCAAGTAACTATAGAATTTGTTAAGTGATAGTCTGTATGTTTTTCTTGTGTTGGGATTAGTTATTGCTTTTACATAATTTGTTATTGTTTTTTTGTTAATTAACCTGAAATTAATCCTTCTGATTTTATTATTTTTATTTGTTGAATCTATTTTTAAGATAAGTATATCTATTAGTAAATTAGATAACATTAACCATACTAATGACTTTCAGATAAATGATGGAAAGCATAGTAATTAAGTGGAATGTCTATGTTAGAATCTATTTATAGATTCTTTTAACATAGCATTTAAAAAATATAACTTATTTTTCTTATAAATTACATTTTAAAGATATTTTTCAATTTTAACAAATATTTTATATTATTTTTTATAGATATTATATTATAAGTATAGATGAAGATCTTCTTTTTGTTTGATTGATAATTACCACTTAAATTGCTATCCATCATTTATCAAATTTTAGTAATCCTTTTACTAATATTTGAAATAATAAGAGAAATAATTCTTTTATACAAAGTTATTAAATGTTAACCTCCAACTCATTTAATAAACAATAGTAAACAGATAAGGATACGGATATATCTACACTTCATATAATATCTACGACTTTTTTTACAAATTTTTATTCTTGTAGTAATGTTCTGTTTTTCTTATTTATTATATCTGTTCACATATGATAATATTATACGACAAAATAGCAGGAGAATGGAAAGACAAAATAAACAAAAGAATAACGCTAGAGAAACTATGTTAAATGAGTAAAAAAATATACGTCCACACAAGTGTGGAAAAAAATAATTCATAAACAAAAAAAAATTGAGAATGTGCAACAATTCCGTTTCAGGGTTCTTTTGTATGATTTTATTAATAGTATATGCATAGTATTATAATTAATATTATTATTTTGTTTAGAATACATAGTTAAACTATATACAATCCACATAGCAAAATAATTGTCGCACCCCTCTTCATTTTAAAAAAAAAGATTGAAGGGCAGTTAAATACTACCAATAACTCTTAATGAATTTGCGTATAATTTTGGAGTTATGCATGAACCCAATTGACGAGTTTCCTTACTTGCCGCTTTTGCTTCCTCCATGATGGTAAAGATATTTCCTGAAATCATTGCCTTTTTAATTGGCGTGGTTATTTCACCATTTTTAATTTCAAATGCATTTCTTGCCTCTACAGAGAAGTCCCCCGTTATAGGATTAGCAGTATGTGCTCCCATCACATTATCTACTATAATTCCATTTGTTATATCCTCGACAGTGTTTAGTTCAGCAAAGTCCAGTTTCAAATTGGAAAAACCTATTGAAGGTACGGAGGTATAGCCACTTCTGACGGCATTTGCAGTCGTTGCAACATCATCTTCATCCTTGTTTGCATGATATATGTCATATATGAAGCTTTTTAGTATTCCATCTTCAATCAATGTTGTCTTCTGGGATGGCGTTGCTTCATCATCACATATTGAAGAGCATAACGCTCCAGGTATTGTACCGTCGTCGATGAGAGTGAAATTTTCGGAGGCTACCTTTTCGTTTAGTTTATCCTTAAAACAGGATCTGCCTCTCTGTTTATTTTCACTGTTTAATGCTGAAAAGAATGTTGAAAGAAGTGCACGTGTTGCGTTATAGTCAAGTATTACCTGAGTATCTCTTGTATGTGTAGGCTGTGCATTTCTGGAGTTAAGTGCAAGTGCTGTGGCCTTATCTACAATCAACTGTGAATCTATATCATAGTCATGACTTGCATCAAAGTAATAGGCATTTGATACGACATCCCCATCTTCAACGTTTACTTCTATTGAAGCAGCACATGATGTTGTTGATTCTGATACGTTGACCCCATATGTATTTATGATGCTTACAGTACCTTTTGCAACTCCTATTCCACCGGATGTTGGATTACATTTTTTTTCTTTTACCAGATCAATGAGATTGTTTGAAAAATCTATTGCATCCTTCAATTGAAAATCCTCTAATTTCTTATCATATAATCCATCGACTTTCTTATATTCATGGGAATTGTCAATCATTGCAATATTTTCATCAACTTCATTGAGCTTAGCGTTCATGATTGCCTGATTTATTGTGAGGTCTATCCTATCCAGATTGGTCGTGTATGCAAATCCTTGTTTGTTGTCTTTGATGACTCTTATTCCTACACCTTTAATGTTTTCTTCCTTTGCAGTATTTACCTTGTCATTTAGTATTTCAACATCCGTTGATTCCTCTTGTTCAATGTATAATTCGGCACAGTCCACCTTTTTATCCAAGTTATTGATAATTGCATCGACATTCATCATATCAACCCTGGTTAATCATCCATTTTAGAGTATCTGTATGCGATATTACATGTTCCTTCTTTACTTACCATACATGCACCTATTGGATGTAACGGATTACATTCACCACGGAACAGTCCACAGTCTTCAGGTCTTGCCATACCCCTTAGGATAGGACCACAAATACATCCTTTTGGCACGTTTTCAGAGTCAGGTAAATCCATATCATATAACTTTCTTGCATTATGGTCATCAAATTCCTTCTTGAGATCATATACGGAATTTGGAATTTCAGGAAAACCTCTCCATTCCTTACTGGTTACCCTAAATACCTGTTCCATAGCTTCTTGTGCTATTACATTACCTTCATCCCGTACGGCACGTTTATATTCGTTCTGTATTCTAGGATTGCCCTCTTTTTTCTGTTTTAA